>CAYSSE010000063.1:0-18517 GCA_964433355.1 uncultured Desulfocicer sp. | reverse complement strand
GGGAGAGACATAAACCATCGGTTCGACCATTTTTTTATAACAGATTGAATTTATTTATATAAAAAAATAATGAATAAAAAATCTGGCATCCTTCAAAAGTGCTTTACACTTTTTTAGAGCATTCCTCATTGCAAGGACTTTTTCCCAAAATACTGTAAAGTACTTTTGGACTCATATGAAGGATGCCAAAAATCTGAATAAAATTATATTTAGATTAGGGACTTGGACAACAATAAACTATCAAATTAAAATTTTTTATAATGCAATATCAGCGTATTAAGCTGGGTATAGTGGTAGTCTATTTTCGGGGAAGTCCCTTACAGTATGTCATGATGGCTATCGAACCGAGGGATAAAGGCGATTGTCTGAAAAAATATACCAGGTTGTCTGGGAAATCGGGCCTGATAACACCCCATCAAAATGACCGATGGGAGTATCACGCCCAGAAAATTAATGTTGATCGTTTTTGTAAAGATGATCATAAAATGAAAAGGGGATAACAATGAAAAAGGGTTTGTTGGGTCTTACGTGTTTACTTTTTGTATTGATCTTGTGCTCATCCACTTGCATAGCCAAGGTATCAAGTGATGGAATAGACACTAAGAATAAGATCATCCACATCTCCGGTTATGATGCCTGCACCGGTAAATATGGCGATTATGGCCTGGACGATAAACGCGGCCAGGAAATTGCTGTAAAAGAGATCAATGATGCTGGCGGAATCGCGGCTGGCCCCCTGAAAGGATACACCCTGGAACTGGAATTTTTTGATGACCGTGGCGATCCCAAGGAATCTGCCAATGTGGCCAAAAAAATCTCAGCCAGTAAATACCTGGTTGCCCTGGGGCCCACCATGAGCAGTTGCGCACTGGCTTCCACCCCCATCTACAATCGATATGGCATTCCCACCATTGTTACCTATGCAAATGCCAGTACCATCACGGAACAGGGCTTTGATAATGTGATCCGTCTGACCTACACCACCAAAAGTATTTCAGATTTCATGATCTCCACATCCAAGGACAAATTCAAAGCTGAATCAATTGCAATCATCAGCGAAAATGCTGATTATGGTCAGCAGTTGCGCAAATATGCCAAGGAAAAAGCCAAAGAGATCGGACTAAAAATAGTAACAGATGATGTCATCACACCGGGTCAGGATGTGGATTTTTCCTCCATTCTTTTACAAGCAAAGAATAAAAACCCCGATGTGCTGCTTCTGTTTGTCACCTACAATGAAGGCGGCATGCTTGCCAAACAAGTCCGTAAGATGGATTGGGATATCACCCTTTATGGCCCTGATGCATTGACTTCTCCCAAATTTTTTGAGCTGGCCGGAGCTCTGGACAATGTCTATATTTCATCTCTCATGTCCCTGGATATCAAAAAGCCGGTGGCACATCATCTGGCAACTGAGTTCCAGAAAAATCATAAGGTATTGCCACCTCTGGCAGCCATTTATGGATACGATGCAGTGAAAGTGGCGGCTAAGATCATTGAAAGCGGCGGTGTGGATAGAGCCTCTTTTATTGCGAAAATGAAAGATGTAAAAATGCCAGGTGTGGGATCTCCCATGTACCAGTTTGATAAAAATGGTGAAGGACTTGTTCCCCCACTTGTTATTAAAGAAGCCCAATGGCATAAGGATCAGCAAGACTAAACGGTTCTGAAGCCTACTTGACGGACAGATCCAAAGTTTTTTTGATTTTTTAAAAAAGCCAGCCCCATGACTAAACAATGGCGTAATTCCAATCTAAAAAAATAGGGAATTACGCCATTATTATGGGTGACAACATTGCCAAATTGGATGGTTCAGGGTCAGCCCCCTGACCGTTTCACCTTGTAATCCAGTCCAACAAGCATTTTTTCCAGAACATCCCGGTGGTCTCCCTGGATTTCAATGATGCCGTTCTTCACGCTTCCGCCACTCCCACACTTTTGTTTAAAGGATTTCCCAAGTTTTTTAAGCCCGTCACTGTCCAATGGGATGCCGGTGATAAGAGTCACCCCCTTTCCCTTACGACCTTTGGTCTCCCGCATTAATCTGACAATACCATCATTTTTGGGTATCCCTGATTTTTTTTTGCAGACACATTTTCCCATGGGGTTATTGCATTGGGGGCACATTTTTCCAAATTCCGTGGAATACACCAGCCTCCCATCTTTATTGTTCATTTTTTTGACCATATTTTCCCTGCTTTCTTTGATTTACACTTCAAAGGGATGAGGATCTGCGCCTGCATGCTTTGCTCGGCTAAAAGCGGTAACAGCCCCATGATGTTGCCTTAATGCTTTGACGTCTTCCCGGTTGGGCCAAACCATGATCAAGGCCCACACTTAAATCAACTTTCTGAAACAGACCCGCTCAAACCCAAGGGCAGCCACCACAAATTTCTTAAGCCTTAGATTCCCATACTTTTCTTCAAGGTGCTTTCCATATTGAATCGCCTGCTTTTCTCCCTCTTCAAGGGCTTTTTTTATGGGGAGGAGTTCATGGAGAGACTTTACTGACAAGGCCTTTGCCGCATCACCCGTCAGGCCGGACTCCTTTAACGTGACAAACTTGAACTCAATGAGAACATCAAATATTTTAAGCCTTCGCTGGTCTGGCCGGATGATCATGGTTAGATCAGCATACCGACGCTGCAACTCTGTCTCGGAATCCATTATATATAAAATATCGTTGTAAAGAAGGGTCAAAAATGTGGTCTTAAGGGTCAATTCATTTGCCCATCTGTAATCCCTGTTCCTGAACACTCTAAAATAGTGATTTTCGATGAAATCACATACCTGTTCCATATCTCCTTTTTGATAAACCTGTTTTGCAGCACGGATCCCATCATCCCTCTCACGAGGTTCCGGCAGCAGCATTTTTTGTACACGCCCCACATAAAGCCCCTGCATCACAAGGTTGGGGACCTTTAATGTCAACTCTCCCTCATCGGTCTCCCCGGCAAGGGTCAACACGCCAAAATAGTAAAGAAAAGAGACAATAAACATATTGTTTTTAAAACTTGCATCCAGCATCTCCTTGATGCCGAAACGGTCAGACAGATCTTCAACCTCAAGACAATTATCACTCTCCATCATTGAGACGATAATTTCACGACCCATGGGAATATCTGCAATGTATTCAAGTTTTGATTCATCTGTGGCAAGGTTGGAGTCCAGCATCTTTCTTGGGTAATCGCAGGTCTCCTGAAACTGATCAAAAAAATAGAGGCAAAGGGTGGGATTATAGATATACTGATTCAACCGAGGCACAAAGCAGTAGCCATTGTAGTATGTTTTCATCATCCCGAGCGCCTTTTCAACATGCTCATTGTTTTTTTCAGCAGACCCATTGATATTTTCAACAGCTTCATTGGTATTTTCGCTTTTAGGGTAGCAATGTTCAACAATCTCCCCAAGTGCAGAGAGAACCTCATCCTCTCTGAAACCGCAGATATCATTAAACTGTTCCTTGAAATAGATATCTTTTGCAATATTGTATCCGCTGGTGATGTCACTCATCACCACCGGAGAGACGCCGGTTATAAATACGCGGTCAAAACCTGAACTGGATGTGGATGATTTTACAGCCTTAAAAAGGGTTCTGAGTATTCCTTCATCATGCACAAGGGCGTTGTATCTATCCTTGTCCCTGTGGATTCCCATCATGACGGTATTGGCAAAGTTGTCATATTCATCTATCAGAAGATAGACAGGATATGGGGTCATGCGAACTGCATTGATGAGGCTTTTTATTGTACCTATGGCATTTTTTTTATCCACCGTTACATCCGGAAGATTGTAATCCCTGTAGTAGAGAAGAAAACCCTCTATGCAGTAATTAATATGGTCAAACAGCATCTGTTTGATGTAGTTTGCATCCCCTGTTGTATCAACGCATGAAAAATCCCATCTCAGGATATAGTAGGTGTTTCTAAGGGGGGTTGGATTTTTACCGATGGCAAGGCTGCCGAACATATCATCGAATTGATCTTTTGTTGCCACATCATAGTAGTTCTCCAGCATGGATAGAAGAAGGCTTTTGCCAAACCTTCGGGGGCGGATGAAGAGTTGAGAGTCTGATTGCTCAAGAAAAGGAATTTTATCTGTTCTATCGCAGTAAAAATATCCTTTGGTTGTAATTTTGTAAAAATCAGATATGCCGTATGGAAATTTTATCATGGTGACATCCTCGGCTGTAAGGGACTTGCCCGAGTATAAACTACCACCATGCCCAGTTTAGTATATTGATATTGCATGATAAAAAAATTTAACTTGGTAGTTTATTTTCGTCCAAATCCCTAAGTATTCGGCTTGGTAAGTACCCACACATATGTTTTTCGGTATTCCACAGACATATACCATTGATATTTATGGCTTTTATTTTGAGGAATATATGCTCGGGTACTTATTGTAAATGTTTGGCCAGTGCCCCATATTCGCTTAGTTGGGACTGCGTAGCATACGATTGCTATGTGAGTAGGCCCAACTAAGTGAAGATGGGGTGCTGACCGAATATTTATAAATATATGGTCAAAAAAGGCCTTAGTGTGTACTTTTTGCAGCACTGTGGGTAAAGGAATTTTTTTGTAAAACCTTCCGAACCATTTTTAATTGGGTTGCCACGAGAATTTGGGCATTCATGGACACCATCCTTCCCCCCTGGGGAAACCCTGTGAACCCCCGGCCGGTGTGGCTTTGCCGGGGCATTAAAACAAAACGGCTACGGTAGTCGATGTGAGGCACAGCGATATATCTCTTTATCACGCCTTGGCCCCACGGCCAGGACAAAAACAATCACCTTTGTGTGCAACACCTGATAAACAACCCTGAAATCTCCGATTCTCAGCTTTCGAAAATCACTGAGATGATGTGAAAGGGGTGCACCGAATTTTTCAGGTTCCCGGACAAGTTTCTGGTTGATGGCTTTGATAATTCTCTTTGCGGCTGAAGGCCCCACGCTTTTGAGATCGTCATCCACATCTTTGTGGTAAATAATTTCCCATTTCATTTGACATACTTTTTCATCATCTCTTCATGGGAAATAGCCTCTCCGGGATCAAAGCTTTGAATCCGTGACAGTGCAAGGGCTGTCAGGCGCAGATCTTCAATTTCTTCTTCCATTGCCTCGTAGGAGTCTATGGACATAAGAATTGCTTTGGGCGCATTGTTTTTAAGGATGATTATTTTGTCCACCTCTCCGCTGTCAAACGAGTTGAGGGTTGCTGCGGTTTTTTGGGCAAGGTGTGTTGAGGACAAATAATTGTTTATATGCATAATAAAACCCCATTTATATTTATAATTGCATATAGAATAACACCCAAAATCAAACCCGTCAATCTCAAAAGAATGGGGACAAAAGAATGGGGACAGACCACGTTTTTTGGCTACCCACTTAAGCCGGGATATTCTTAAGGCTTTCTAAAAAAAATTTTTGATATGTAAAAAAAATTAATACATGATAGTCTGAAATATACATAAACAATACTTGATGGTCAAGTATTGTTTATACCCCTTTCCCCCGAAAGGGCTTGAAAAAGTCATCGTAATGGACAAAAAGAAAAAAATATAACGGGGTCTGACCCAGACAAGGCATTATTTTTATAGATAATATTATCAAATACATGAGCAAAAAAGGCCTTATTGTGTTCTTTTTGATGCTAAATAGGGGCTTTAAAGCAATGCGTGGAGGAGAATTGCCGGTTGACGCTCTTCCTCAGGCACTTAATTTTACGATCCGAAATGGAGATGTGATCCTTTGACATGAACTTAGCGCCCTTTGGGTGGACTTTTTACAACCCGCTGATTTAAGAGTTCATAAAATGGAACTCCTATACTATCAAGTTACTTTCTCAAAAGGAATGTTTTCACTCCAGAATCGAAATGTTGTGCAAAGCATGGCGAAATGATATGAGATTTGAATACGATATCAACAAAAGCGAGCAAATTAGAAAAAATCCAAAACGTGGGATTGGATTTGATGATGTACAAGAATTGTTTGAGCATTATTATTATGAAGATCTGAGATGTGACGATCCAACCCAATACTCCGCTACCGGGTGGGTTCAGGGAAAATTATACACAGTAATCTATGAACAAAGATTTGATAATGAAGGTTTGTATTATCACCTTGTAACCCTATGGAAGGCAACCAGACAGGAGGTGAGGAATTATGCCGAAAATAGCTAAAAAAATTCCGACAGCTGATGAAATAGCTGAAATGGCGGACAGAGGAGAAGATATTTCAAGATTTTTTACCGGTAATGGTAAAATGAAAAAGCCTCTTAACAAAGCCAGAATGCAATGTGTCAATGTCGATTTTACTCCGGAAATGTTGCATGAATTGGATAATATCGTTAAGGAAGTGAATATCAGCCGACAAGCTGTTATAAAAATGTATATACGCCAGGCAATTGATCAGTATTATATTGCTAAAAAAGCAATGGCTTAGTCAACAAACAACCCCTGAGCTAAAGACTCAGGGGCTTGCAAGGCAACTTGTAAGCCCGGTTGATTAGCCTAAGCCACAGAAAATGTGGTGGCTACGTTACATTGGAATATATATCCCAAGGTACTCCACACGCTGAGGGCTCTGAGGTCAGTATTTAAACATCTCTGAGGGTAAGAGAAGTTATGCTGATATTGCAAACCCATTGTAACATTGGCGAGGTGGATCACTCACATATGTGAGGGCAGAACTTGAGAGTCCCTGGCAAATTTGAAGATATAAAACAGGCCAAGGAACATTGGTCAACGTATAAGGAAAGAAAGGCGGTGAAAAATGTTAACAGCCGATCATGATAAATTTATCGTTGAACAGTTAAAAGAAGATCCCGAATTTCTTGAACTGTACATAGAAGATACCATGAAAGAGAAAGATCCAATTCTTTTCCGTGAAGGGCTTCAGTATATTATCAAAGCAAAAGGCTTTGACCTTCCGTATTTGTGGAATTACACCGAAAAACAGAACAGCTACGGCAACAAGCCGCCTTGCTTATCCGGAAAATTGAAGGCCATCTCTCCCTCTTCTAAAGTTGTTATTATTACCGATTATGGGAATGAGATGCAAAAGGAAAAAGCCTTTGCCAATGGGGTTACAGAGTTTATGGACAAACCCCTTCAAATGGCAACATTAAAAACGCTGGTGGCGTCGCTTCTTGATGAATAACCAAAGGGGGGGGATACACTTTTTTCTTTACCCTGCCAGATAAACCCGAGGAAATGAATAAATGATTTTAATATTTCCCCCCCTGGGGAAAGCCTGTGAACCCCCGGCCGGTGTGGCATTGCTTGCCGGAGCATTAAAACAGAACGGCTTTGACTGCACGGCCATCGATGCCAACGTGGGGGGGCTTTTATGGCTTGCCCGCAATGGCCGAAGACCTCAGGATTCCTGGACCCGCCGGGCCGTGTCCCATTTTGATGAAAACCTGGCGGATCTTAAAACCCCGAAGCTCTATGAAAATCGGGATCGGTACCGCCAGCGGGTGATGGATGTAAACCGCGTAATAAACGTCAGTTGTGCCCCCCGGTTCCGGCTGACATTGTCAGATTATATGGACAGTGAGCTTTCTCCTGTGAAAAGTGAAGATCTGTTGACGGCGGCCCGCACCTTCACAGACAACCCCTTTTATGGATATTTCACCTCTGTTCTGGCTCCCCTCATTGAAAAAAATAATACCCCCTATGTGGGGCTTTCCATTTGTTATCTGAGCCAGGCCCTCACCGGTTTTGCCCTTGCAGGATGGATCAAGGCCACCTTTCCCGGTAAAAAAATTGTTCTGGGGGGCGGCTTAATCTCTTCATGGATGAGTGCCCCGGCATGGGAAAGCCCCTTTTCTTCTCTGATTGATATCATGGTTCGGGGCAGAGGAGAGGATGCGGTGGTGGCCATCATGAAGGGAACCTTCCCGGAGGCAGGGCAGGTATCTGCTCACCGGGTGGTACCGGATTTTGATTTTTGTAACTGGGCGGATTACCTGGCTCCGGGGCCCATCATTCCCTATCGTACGGCCACAGGCTGTTACTGGCAAAAATGCCGATTCTGCCCGGAAACCGTCGAGGGCGGACGGTATGTGCCCCAGAAAAATGCGGATTTGCTGGGTGATCTCACACAGTTCCAGAACAGTGTGAAGCCCGCCCATGTACATTTTCTGGACGATGCGGTGAGCCCCTCTTTTTTAAAGGCCCTTGCCGAGCATCCCCTGGACTTTACCTGGTATGGCTTTGTACGCTTTACAAGGGATCTTGCAGATCCTGCCTTTTGCCGCGCCTTGTATCAATCGGGTTGCCGCATGTTAAAGCTGGGTCTTGAATCCGGGGATCAGACTGTCCTGGATCAGATGAACAAGGGCACCCGCCTGGGCATGGCCACCCGGGTACTTGCCGCCCTGAAGCAGGCAGGTATTGCCACCTATGTGTACCTGTTGTTCGGCACGGCCTTTGAGGATGAGGTGGCCGCATGCAAAACCCTTACCTATGTGGCGGACAACAGTGAAAACATCTGTTTTTTAAACCTTGCCATTTTTAATCTGCCCCGGTTCAGCCCCGAGGTGGAATTGCTTGAAACCCATTCCTTTTATGCTGGAGATCTGTCATTATATCTGGGCTTTAACCATCCCAAGGGTTGGAACCGCAGGCAGATTCGGATTTTCCTGGATAAAAAATTTAAGAAACATCCCGCCATTGCCCCCATTCTAAGAAATGATCCTCCTTTTTTCACCTCCAATCATGCCATGTTTATTCCTTTTTAAAATTTTAGTTGGCGGTTTTTGTAAAAAAATTTCGAGCTGTGCGTAGGTCATCGCTGAGCCTATTTGGACCGGAACCTCAGTGCTATTTACAAGGTATAGATACAGTTTGAAGGCTTAAACAGCCTTTTAATGCGCTGCAAATAATTGCTACTCGCACAGCTCGAAAAATTGTCAGGACAAGAGATCATGTAATCAACAGATATACGATGGGATACAGATCTCTTCTTTTTTGATAAAGTGCAACCCAGGCACCCATCAAAATAATACAGATAAAATATTCACTGACTTTTTTAAACGGTGTCAGTCCCTCTGGCTCAACATAACACTCAGGAAAAATTTGCCAATAAAAGATACTTACCTTTGTAAAAATCAGCCTAAATGATATGGTGATCCAAGGCAATCCAAAAAAAATCCCCTGGCCTGTATTTTTTCAAAGGATGCTTATATTTCACTTGATCATTTCGTTTCAAGGAACAGTTTAACGTCCTTAACCCTTTACCCTTAAACCCTTTTTACCCTTCACCCTTCACCGGTCACAACTTAAGGGTTTCAGGGGTTGGTTCTAAGACCGGCCACTTCTAATTTTTAAAAAAATTAATGCGCTGTAACTATTTAATAATACAATAAATATTTTCAAATAAGTTTTAGCACTGACTGCAAGTGGCCGACGTTAGAACCAAGCCCGGATTTCAGATATGGTTCATCACTCAAAAGCTAAGGAGAACGATCATGACAGATACCATTTTTTCCCCGTTTAAATTAAAAAATTTTACATTGAAAAACAGACTGGGGGTTGCCCCCATGACACGCATTTCTGCCGGTGACGACAGCATTCCCCGGCAGGATGTACTGGATTTTCTGCTCACCCGTGCCAAAAACGATTCAGCCATTGTCTACACCGAAGCCATTGTCACCGATTATGAAAGCGCCCAAGGGTATCCCGGCCAGGCCCGCATGACCACCCAGCCCCAGATTGACGCCTGGAAAAAAATCACCGATGCCATCAGAGCCCAAGGCGCAGTGTCCATATGCCAGATGTTTCATTGCGGGCGCATGGCATGGAAGGCCATCAACCCCGCCAACAGGGTTATAGCCCCAAGCACCGTAACCCCGGCCCAGGACAATCCATTCACCGGCGGCCCCTATGAGGTGCCCGATGAAATGAGTTCATTTGACATGGCCCACGTCATCAACGGTTTTAAAGAAACAGCCAAGGGTGCCATGGCCGCCGGATTTGATGGGGTTGAAATCCATGCGGCCCACGGGTATCTCCTGAGCCAGTTTCTCTCAACCTATTCCAATAAACGATCTGATGAGTATGGCGGGTCCATGGAAAACAGATTCCGGTTTGTCCGGGAAGTCATTGAGGCCGTAAGAGAAGTGATTCCCCAGGATCGTCTGCTCATTGTCAGGGTATCCAACTGGGGCATCGCAGACATGGAGGTATCTCTATTTGAAAATAAAACAGAATGGCAGGAAATGATCCGCCTGTTTGATGCCCAACCCATAGATGCCATATCCGTATCCACCTATGATTACGTCATGGATGCTTTTGATACCGGAAACACCATGGCGGCCCTGACACGCCAAGTGACGGAACTTCCCCTGATGATCTGTGGCAAAATCCATGACCGAAAAAGTGCAGAAGATGCATTAAAGGATGCAGACATCGTCCTCAGTGGAAAATCAAGCCTGCTCAACCCTGACTGGGTGAAAGATGTTCGGGACGGAAAGGAAATGCCAGCCCATAAGTCCGAAGATGCCAATGTGGCATACACCGCCACCCCATTACCATAAACCGGGTGCCGGGCAACAAGAAACAGGCATATTGTTATGGGGATTTGGAATTCTTCACCTGAGTCCAAAATTACTTTACATTTTTTTAAAAAAATTCTCAGAAAATAAGGGAATGTTGTAAAAAAATCTCAACAATGAATGAAGGATGCCGGGGATTTTAGAAAAATTCATTGGATTGCAGTTTTTCCACCAATACGATAGTGTATTTATTTGGCTGAATTCAGAACCAAGCCCACATGGATTATCCGGGGTAATTGGTAGCCATATCATTAATTCAAAAGTTTGATAAAAGGACATACAACAGGAGGCAGCATGACCGAAACTAACACCTTGAATATTTTAAAAAAGGCCATAATCTTGGAACAACGTGGCCATGCTTTTTATAAAAAAGTGGCGGAACAGGCTGAGAATGAAGAGATAAAATCTTTTTTTGAATCCATGGCCCAGGAAGAAGTCATCCACTTAAAGGTTTTGTCAGCCCAGTTCAAAGCCTTTAGTAAAGGGGGTAATTTTGAACCAGGAACCTTTGAAGAGGCCCAAAACAGTGAGCTTCCCCAAAAAGTGCTGAACCCAGAGATCATGAAAAAAATTGCCTCGGCAGGTTTTGAAGCCTCTGCTATTTCAGCTGCCATTGCCATGGAGCAACGCGCCGTGACCATTTATGCTGACCAGGCAGATGCGGCCGATGACCCCGAGGAGAAAAAACTCTATAACTGGTTATCTTCCTGGGAGCGGGATCATTTAAATATGCTCATGGAAATCGACCAGGCATTGCTGGATCAAGTTTGGGGTGACAACAACTTCTGGCCCATGTAATTGATCCAATCATTTTAAATCCCCGGGGCTTACCCCCCGGGAGGGGAAATATTTCAATGATACCCGATTATCCCAATACTGTTGAGCTCTCCATTGATCTCAGGGAAAAGCTACACCCCATGTTTCAAAAACTTGCAGAAGGTATTTCTGAATTCACCTTTGCCAACCTCTACCTTTTTAGACGGGAACACAACTATCGCCTCACCCAAATGGACCAAAAGTGCCCAATCATCTTGGGGGATGACAAGGGGAATTCCTTTTTCATGTGCCCCTTTGGAATGCCGTCCCAGGCATCCCTTGATACCTTGTTTGACACCCATGGCACCTTGAAATGCGCCACCACATCACAGGCGGACCAACTAAAAGAAAAGGGATTTGCCGTCACCGAAGACCGGGACAATTTTGATTATATTTATTCCCGGGAAAGCCTTGCCGACCTTTCCGGCAGAAAATACCACAAAAAACGAAATCTCATAAAGGCGTTCATTAATAACCACGCCTATGAAGGCCGCCCGCTTTTGGACGAGTTTATTCCCCAGGCCTTGGATGTACTGGACCAATGGCGGGAAACCCGCCAGGATGACGGAGATTATCATGCGGCCCGGGAAGCCCTTGAAAGATGTGATCCCCTGCAATTGTGCGGTGGCATCTACTATGTGGAAAACAAACCCGTGGCATACACCCTGGGAGAAGAACTTGCCCTTGGCACCAGTTTTGTCATTCATTTTGAAAAGGCATTAAACGAATACAAGGGCATTTATCAGTTTGTCAACCAGGCATTTGCCACCATTATCACAGATCATTATCAGACCATCAACCGAGAACAGGATCTGGGAAATCCAGGGCTCAGGCAGGCGAAGATTAGCTACAAACCCGATAGCTTTGTGGAAAAATTTAAAATCACCCGGCCTGGGGCTGAAAATTAGAGATCACTTGGCTTTTTCATCAAAATTCACGTCTTAGCAATTCCAGGGCCATGGCTGCAAACATTTTCTTGTTCATACCCCTGTCTCCATAGGAAAAATTATAGGTGAAAGCCTTTGCACCATCCGGTCCTGCCACACCAATGCATACCATTCCCACGGGCCGGGTGTCAGAACCGCCGCCCGGGCCTGCAATGCCCGAGGTGGAGAGGCCCCAGTCAGACCCTGCCCTTTCCTTTACCCCTGATGCCATCTCCAGGGCCGTTTGTTCATGCACGGCCCCATGGGATTCCAAGGTCTCTTTTTTCACTCCCAGAACCGACATTTTGGCCTCATTGGCATAGGTAACGGCGGAGAGAAGAAAATAGTCTGAACTTCCTGCAACATCGGTGAGCTGGCTGGCAATGAGTCCACCGGTGCAACTTTCAGCCACAGCAAGGGTCTGCCCTCTTTGTTTTAATTGCTCCCCCACCTGGGCTTCCAGAGAAAGACCCTTTGTGGAGATCACATACCTACCCAGCCGTTCCAGCACCCAGGCCTTTGCCACTGCCATGCGCTCCGGGGTGACCTGACCGTCTTCTCCGGCAAAAGGGTCACTACCGAATTTTACCTGAATAAAGGGAAAGGAGGCCCGAAATCCCAGTCTCATACCGGGAAATTGAGTGTGAAATTCCCTGAGATTACGGCCGGTTTTGGATTCAGGAAGTCCAAAAATCGTCAAGCGGCACAATGTGGCTGTCTGGCGGGAGGGATACCGGGCATCAAGTTCCGGGAGAATATGACGTTCAAACATGACCTTCATCTCCCGGGGCACCCCGGGCATGAAATAAAAACGAGCCTGCCCGTGGTCCAGGCAAAACCCCGGCGCAGTGCCGCAGATATTGTCCATCATCACGGCCTTTGAGGGCAACATGGCCTGTTTCTCATTACCCTTGGTCATGTCCCAGCCCTTAAGGGTGAAATAGGCCGCCATGGACTCAAATGCCTGGGGGTTCAGCACCAAATCATCCCCGGTGGCCACGGCTGCCGCCTGGGCGGACAGATCATCACTGGTGGGGCCCAGTCCCCCTGTCACCAGTACCATGTCACACCGGGAGGAACTCTCCGTCATCAGAGCGCTGATGGTGGCGATGTCATCTCCAACACAATTGACTCGGGTGACATCCACCCCACATTCTCGCAGTCGCCGGGCAAGCCAACTGGCATTGGAATCATCAATTTCCCCCCAGAGAACCTCATCTCCTGTGGATAGTATTTCAGCTTTCATTTAAAATGCCTTTCAAATTTTTTTCATATAACTGCCACGGGTAGACCGTATTCTGACGTCAAAGACACAACCCTGACTCAATTCAAATCATAACACACTGGAATCATTATTCTATGCAGCAGGAGGCGAAGAGGTGCGAATACCAAGCCACCTCCCCAGAACGCTGGCCACCTTTTTAATGCCCTGCCACAATTTTGGTATCAGCCAGATGAGAAACAAAATAAAAATCACCAAGAGTACTATAAATATCCCAGGATGGGTCAGGGAGGTCCAGATCCCCCCCACCACCACCACATCTTCCAGGATGGAGGCCGTCCAATTTGAAAAAGGTTCAGGAGAGGTGTTTATCAACACCCGGGACCCGGCCTTGGCCGCATGGGAGCCAGCGGCAAGGCCACCTCCCAGAATGGCGGCGGCAACAGCAACTCCGGTGTTCACCTCTCCCACGGCACCTGCGGCCAGCATCACCCCTGCCGGAATACGGATAAAGGTGTGGATGGCATCCCATCCCGTGTCCACCCCCGGGGTTTTGTCAGCAATAAATTCAACAAAATACATCATCCCTGCGGCACCCAGGACCATGGGATCCATAAGAATATGAAGATTTTCGGGTAATACAATATTGCCCGTTGTTCCCATGATTCCTAACACCAGAAGAGTGGCATAAAGGTTGATACCACTGGCCCAGGCAGCCCCCATGGTCATGGATAAAGTTTTGATAATTTCATCAAGATGTTCCATCATTACCTCTTTTAGAAGGAAAAGCTTTTCAAAAGATCTTTTGCCTTGCCTTCTATACTTTTCAATTGTTCGCCGGTATTTCCCTTATTATCAATGAGAGCCTTCACCCCTTCCTTGATCTCTTTAACCTGGGGAATGGAGGTTTTCAACAGGGCTTCCATGTCCGGTCTAAATTTTGGCTTGTCAAATGTACCGGTCACAAGAACCGGCACCGTCAGACCAGATCGTTCTTTGGTGTCCCCCTGCCCCTTAAGGGTGGCCACAAATTTGGGCTGCACTTTAAAATCAAGGGTCTCTTTGACCAGATCCGCACTGCCCAGCACCAGCAATCGAATCAATGGTGAGATCATATTGATACCCGGGGTATTAAACACCCCCTGGGTAAGGGTAAACGGTGCCTTTAATTCAGCAAAATCCGTTCTTGATTTTTCCGTTGTTTTTTCTCCAAGCCCAAAATTGGCTTTAACATTTCTCACCATCCCCGCCAAATCCACCCCTACAATGGCACCATCTGTGAAAATCAGCTCTCCCTGGCCATTTAAGTTTTGTTTAATGGTATCAGGGTCATCCCCCTGGAAGGTCAATTTTACATCAGCGTTCAATGCACCTTCAAGAAATTCTTTCTGGGAAACATCCTGGATAAAGGGCCCCACCTGGAACCCATCTGTTTTTACATTAAACGACCCTCTGGGGGTATTTTTCTGGACATTGAAGGTGGCAGCAGAAACCATCCGCCCCTGGTAAAGATCCATTGTGAAAGGATCCAAGGTGAAGTTTCCCTTCCGGCCAGAGAGGGTCATATCCACGTTCTGAACCACCGCACCACCGGCTTTCAAATTTCCCACCCTGGCACGACCATTAAGGAGCAAAGTACGCAAAGGGGTATAGTCCATTTTTTTGGAGGCAGAAGCGCTGGCTGTTTTTTGTTCCCCCCCACTGTCAGAAGATGCCCCGGAGATTTCTTTGTCACCATTGCCTTTGGCCACCGGAGTGGTTGTCGTTTTTGAAGGGGGGAAATATCGATCCAGATCAAGGGTATCAAGGCTTATATCAAACTGTATGTTTGGCTTTGAAAATGCCTTAACAGCTGCTGAAAAAGCCATATTGGATTCATCCAACACCAGTATCCCATTGGCAATGGAAAGGGCGGAGGGATCCCCTGACAGATTTCCTTTAAATGAAAATTGTTTAAACGTATCCGGGTCTGAGGTCGGCAGAAGATCTGATTTTTCCAGCCGTTTAAGCAGGGCTCGGGGGGAAAAGGATGCCAGATCAAGGGCCAATTGAAACCGGGGGGCTGAAGTCGCATCCACAATGGTTCCCTTCACTGCCAGGGAAATCTCTTCCAAAAGCGTCACGGTTAAATCCAGGGGAAGTTCCCCTTTACCCGGCGGATTCCCCACGGGTCCCACCTGGCCGTTCAGGGAGACAGATTCCCCGTCCACCCGGGCAGAAAAATCAACAGACACAGGGGCATCAAGGGAAATATCTTTTAATTGCAGGTTAATATCTGAAACTACATTGGATGTTTTCAATGCCCTGTCATGCCATTCCACAATGCCATTGGTGATGGAAAATTGCTCCACCTTCAAGGCGGTCACCGGCAGGGTTCCAGGAGTGATACTGCCCTCTTTTGCTGTTGTTTCCGGGGAAGGCTGATTTTTTGTCGTTTCAGCACCGCCTTCAATGGGAGTATCAGGCCCTATGTTTTCCCAGTTGCCAATACCATTTGCCCCTTTTATCATCACAACCCGGGGGCCATCCAGCAAAAATTCTTTTACCTGGATATCCCGGGATAGCAGGGGAAGCAGCTTCACCTTGACATTAAAGGAGCGCACCGTCACAAAGGTCTGTTCTTTAAATCCCGGCGGATTGCCCAGTTGAAGATCAGACAAAGAGACCCCCACCCAGGGGAACAGGGATAATTTAAGGTCTCCACCCAAAGAAAAAGGGCGGCCTGTGGCATCGGTGATCATTTGCTCCATGCGGGGTTTGTATTTTTGCACATCAACAAACCGAGGAATCAAAAAAACAGCCGCCACCATGACAATGACAAGGGCACCCAGGCACAATAACATCCATTTGAATATTTTTTTCAAGGAAAACCTCCGGGGTAAATAGAAACAATGGTAATTCAAACAAAACCGTTAATAGCAAAAGCCTCAATCCCCCTTCCAATGTCAGCAAGGGGGAAGCAAGACCCAAAAAAACATAGTCTTTTTTTATATGAAAGAGTAGACACGTCTAACATTCTTTCACGCTTCGTTGTGGGCAGGCCAAGGCCAGAATACGGTCTGCCCGTGGCAGTTATATGAAAATGAATTGTCCAAGTAGCCTCAGCAGAGCCCCCCCCCCCGATGGGTAATAGGAACCGGCCAATTGGGCCGTCTACGGTTCCGGGCCGGGCCCATTACCCGTCGGGGGGGGGCGGCATGATAGCATTTGGCTCCGCGTCTACGACCCAATATTCGTTGTGGGCAGGCCAAGGCCAGAATAAGATCTTGGCAGTTATTATCAGTGTTGTACAAACGAGTGTCAAGAAAAAGCAGAGAATATCAATAACGTCAATAACACAAGCCTGATACCGTTGGCCTGAAAATATATCCATAGAATGCCACGATGATGCCTGAAAAATGGGAATGCGCTCCCCAGAAAGTTAAGAATCTTATCTTGAAAAGAGCGCAGTTGTCTGATAATATTATTTTTTTCAACTAAATCTTTTACAATAATGGATATTATTCAGGGCTTTATCATAACATGGGCCACCAAATTAAGTGCCTTAGCAAATGTTCTTCAGGATTAACTTCAGGCATATCAACGGTATATGCTCATCGAATACTGAAAAACATATGCGTGGGTACTTATCATGAGTGGCCCATATTATGACCAAGCCCATTATTCACTTTTTTTGCGATGGAAACAATAATGATTAAAACATGCATTGCAGGGGCAACAGGCTACACCGGCGCAGAGCTTGTCAAATTAATTTCAGGTCATCCCGACGCAGAGCTGACCGCTGTCACCTCCCGTTCCTATGCCGGGCAAAACCTGACAGATATTTTTCCGGCTCTCAGGGGAATGGTGGATATTACCTGTGAGCCCATGGATATAGAATCCCTTAAAGGGCGCATTGACTGTGTATTCCTGGCCCTTCCCCATAAGGTATCCATGGCCTATGCTCCCTTTTTTATAGAAAACAATATCAAGGTAATTGATCTTTCCGCCGACTTTAGGTTTAAAAACCCCAAAGCCTATGAAGCGGCCTATCAAACCCACACTGCCCCAGATCTTCTGGATCGTGCCGTTTACGGATTAAGCGAAATCTATGGAGATGCCATCAAGCAGGCCGATCTGGTGGGAAATCCGGGTTGCTATCCCACAAGCCTGCTGTTGCCCCTGATCCCCCTGATCAAAGAGGGCATGATCAGCACCCGGGGTATTGTGTCGGATTCTAAATCCGGGGTGAGTGGTGCCGGTCGTGCCCTTTCTCTGTCTTCTCATTTCTGTGAGGTCAACGAATCCTTTAAACCCTATAAGGTGGGCAATCATCGCCATGTGCCGGAAATGGAAGAAATCCTCTCCTCTCATGCACAAGAATCGGTAAAAATAACCTTTGTTCCCCATCTGATCCCCCTGACCCGGGGAATGGTGTCCACCATTTATGCGGAGGTGACCACACCCACCTCCCATGAAGCGGTGATGAAGACACTGAAGCAATACTATAGGCCGGATTCCTTTGTCAGACTGTTGCCCCAGGGACAATTTCCCGATACTGCCCATGTCCGGGGAACCAATTTTTGTGACATCGGCGTCCATGTGGACCCAGACAGCCAGAGAATTATCCTGATTTCCGCCATTGATAATATTTTAAAAGGTGCCGCAGGTCAGGCGGTACAGAATATGAATCTCATGTTTGGTATAAACCAGCGACGGGGCCTTGAACTAATTCCTGGTGCCATATAACTGCCACGGGCAGACTGTATTCTGGCCCCGGCCTACCCACAACGAAGCGTGAAAGAATGTTAGGCGTGTCTACTCTTTCATATAACTCATATGTCCTAACCTGGACAAGCCAAAACCAAAAAGGGTTTCTTATTCTCTTTCCAAAATAACACGAAAATCAGAGATAAGAATCTAATGGACACAACGAATATTGGGTCGTAGACGCGGAGCCAAATGGTATTATGCCGCCCCCCCCCGACGGGCAATGGGCCCGGCCGGAACCGTAG
>CAYSSE010000062.1:0-18519 GCA_964433355.1 uncultured Desulfocicer sp. | reverse complement strand
TTTGGCTCCGCGTCTACGACCCAATATTCGTTGTGTCCAGCAGGACATGCCCATTTTATATGAAAGAGTAGGCGGGTCTAACATTCTTTCATGCTTCGTTGCGGGCAGGCCGGAGCCAGAATAAGGTTGCCCGTTGCGGTTATATGTAAACACTATTAGCACTACAGCGACACTTGAATAATTCATCCTGTTTGGATGGGATTTTAAAACATGTTGATCCATTCGGGCAGGGAACTTAGACACTTTAGTTTTAATGCAATAGGCGAAGTGTCGCTGTAGTATTAGGGAGTCCGTATATGAGTGTTCGTGAATTGTTGCTTGATGAAAGCAGCGCAGGTCAGCCCATTCTTGCATTGGCATCCCTGTTTGATACCAAATTTTCCATTGATTGGATACAGGAGCTTTCACAATTAAAAGCCACCGTGGTTCTGAAATCCCTTGAAACGGCATGTCTTGATGGGTTAATGGAAAAAAGAGATATTGGGGTTTTTTATTTTCATAATTCCGAGGCCAAAGATCGTTTTAAGGCATCTATTTCACAGATGCAAAGGGAGGTCTTGCACAAAAAAATAGCAGACCTGGTGTTCCATGAGGCAACCGACAACGAACAGGGTATCATAGCTGCTGCGGCCCAACTCATCCATGTGGACAATGACCTGAGGGGGTGCCAGATCCTTGTGGATGCCGGGGATCGTTTTCGTCACAGGGGCATGGCGGAAAAGGCATTGGCGTGCTACAGCAAGGCCATTGAGGATTTGAATGATAAAAAAAAGGTGCAAAAGGGAGGGGTGCTGTTTGTCAAGGCCGTTGTGGGGTATGCAAAAAACAGATTGAGAATTGGCCAGCCTGATATGACCATCCCCCTTCTGGAACAAGCCCTAACATGTGCTGAGAAATACCATCATTTGCCCTTCCAGGCTACGGTTCTGTTTCATTTGGCATCTGCAGAATCCTTTCGCATGGCCTATGTCTGTGCCCAGAAGTATTTTTCTCGGGGCCGTAAGATTGCCGCCCAGATTGATGACCCCATGGTTCGGGAAGCCGAGGAAACATTCAGTGTGGTTCACTATTGTTACTCCGGTCGTTTCAAGGATGCCATAGAGACGTATGAGTCCATTGAACCCGTATTTTCAAGGAAAAATCCCGAATTCAGACTCTCTTACAGGGTGGGACTGATATTGGGGTTTTGTTATGCCAGCATCGGGCAGATTTCCCAGGGACTGGGTCTGGTTAATCAGCTCCGGGATGATGCCCTGGCATTGGAAGATCATGATGCTGTCGCACGAACTTCCATTTATATCGCCTGGATTCTGATCATGAAAAATGATCTTGAAAGTGCGGTTTCACTGGTTCGCAATGCCCTGAAAACAAAAAATAAACTTGATGTGTACACCCAAAGCCTTGCAGCACTTTTAAAGGCGTGTATTTATTTTGAAAAAAAAGAGTTTAAAAAGTCCCATGCCTACCTTAAGGAGGCGCTGAAAAGCAGAAATAAATATTCTTTTATCCACAGGGGCTATCTGTTTGAATTCTGTCTGGCCATGAAGCGGGGCACTTTCCCACTCGTTGAAGGGTTACTGCTGGAAGAAGAGATTAAAATGTCCCACCACATCGGTAATGTTTTTCACCAGGGCGTTGCCTATAGATACCAGGCCATCTGGCAGCAGGATCAGAATAAACCCCATGGTGAGGTGTTCAAAAATCTCAACCAATCTTTAAAATTGCTGGAGCAAAGCGGGGCACAGTTTGAAATAGCCCGGACAAAAGAGGCCCTTGGCAGATATTTTATGGAACAAGGGGATACCTCCCAGGCAAAACAGTGTGTGGCTGCTGCGGCAAAAATCTTTAAAAAATATGGAAATCGTTGTGTGGCAGAGGACTTAACACCCCTTTTAAAGGGGGTTCAGACCATTGACGGGCTTTTTGTGGATGAAATTTTAAATTTTGGCCCGGAGTTGGTCGAAATTCAGGATATCAAGCAGGTGGCCCAGCGCATTCTCTCCACGGTGATCAAGATTACCGATGCCGAGCGGGGTGGTATCTTTCTATATAACGGTAACATGGAAAATACTGAAAGTAATGAGCTGACACTCCTTGCAGGGAAAAACCTGGCCGGGGAAGAGATGGAAAAGGCAAATTTCAAAAAATCCATTGAGTTGATCATCGAATCCGCTGAGACCGGTCAGGTGAGGCTGGATAATTGTGAAGTGGTGAAAGATGATCCCCTGACCGGAGACATCATTAAATCCCGAATTTGTGTTCCTCTGTTGCGTGGGGGGCACACCATGGGGGTTTTGTACCATGACAACCGTCTGTTCCAGAGTACGTTTCAGAAAAAAGATCTGAAGGTTTTGTCCTACTTCTCCTCCCTTGCTGCCATTGCCCTTGACAATGCCCGGGCCTATGATCGGATTTTTTCTTTGAATCAGCGACTTTCAGAAGAAAAAAACTATCTTGTTGAGCAGCAGCTGGAGCATATCGATTTTGAAGATTTTATCGCTGTCAGCCCGGCAATTAAAAAAGTGTTGTTGCTGGTGGAACGGGTGGCAAACACCGATGCAACAGCTCTGATTCTGGGAGACACCGGAGTTGGGAAAGAGATGGTTGCCCGGGCCATTCATCAACATAGCCATCGAAGAGACAAACCGTTTATTCGGGTTAACTGTAATGCCTTTTCCGAAAGTCTGATCGCATCAGAATTATTTGGACATGAAAAAGACGCGTTTACCGGTGCCGGGAAAAGGCGCATTGGGAGGTTTGAGCTGGCCGATACCGGCACCCTGTTTCTGGACGAAATCGGGGAAATTTCCATGGACATTCAGGTACGTCTCCTAAGGGTGCTGCAAACCCGAAAGTTTGAGCGGGTGGGGGACAGTCAGAGTATTTCATCGGATTTTCGCCTCATCGCCGCCACCAACTGCAACCTTGAAAAGGCAGTGGCTGAAGGCCGTTTTCGCCAGGATCTTTTTTATCGGCTGAATGTTTTTCCCATCTATGTCCCCCCGTTACGGGAAAGGGTGGAGGGTCTGGGGCCCCTTGCAACCTATTTTTTAAATAAATATGCAGATAAGATGGATAAATTCCTTAGCGGTATTCCTGATTCAGAAATGGATAAATTGTTAAGTTACCACTGGCCCGGTAATGTGCGTGAATTGGAAAATGTCATTGAGCGGGGGGTGATCCTTAACGCCGGTGGCCCCTTTGCCGTTCCGGAATTGGGGACGGAGTGTATGGAGTTGACAAGTGGGGGACAACTTACCCTGGAAGATATGGAACGACGATTTATCCTTACCACCATTAAAAAAGTGGAGTGGAAAATACACGGATCTGGTGGGGCTGCGGAGCTGTTGGGAATGAACCACAGTACCCTTTATTCAAAAATGAAACGGTTGGGGATAAAAAAGCCTGACAGGAAAAAAAATTAGATTCTAAGTTTGGGCATCCTTCATATGACCTCCAAAGTACTTTACGATTTTTGGGGAAAAACCCCTGCAAATGGGGAATGATTAAAGAAAGTAAAAAGTCGATTTGAAGGATGCCGATATTTTTTATATGTTCAAGCGGCAACATGCTTGACATCTACCGTTTAAACGGTCAGGATAAATGTCCTCACCGGACAAGGTAGTGATGCACAATAGTGTTGATATTTTCCGCTATGTAGGATCGGAATACCCACATCACGGTTTCTACCAGTACCTTCGGGTTATATTCATTAAAGATGGATTCCATGAACCTGGCAAAATTGCGGTTGTTGTCTTCGGCTATCTGCCGGTTTTTTCCTCCCACCATTTTTTTCAGATCCGGTCGTTGGGCCATTTGCTGGTTACCCAGGGCCGTCAGCTAATCCCGTTTTTGGGAAAATTCCCGGGTCATTGTTTCTGTGGGGTGATTCAGGGCCGATGCGGTTTCCAGTAATTTCTTTATGGATGTTTGACACCTGCCCATAGCTGGGTTACTATAATAATTATGATCAAATCGTTTAAACACAAAGGATTAAAATTACTATTTGAAACCGGTAGTCACAAAGGTGTTAACCCTGCTCATGTAAAACGATTAAGGCTGATACTTGCAAGACTTGACGCAACGCAAACTCCTGATGATATGAATTTGCCAGGTCTTAATCTTCATCCTTTGAAAGGTGATTTAAAAGAATTCTGGTCAGTTACCGTATCCGGAAACTGGTGTGTTATTTTTAGATTTGAGGGCAGCAATATCGCTGAAGTAGATTACGACGATTATCATTAGATTTGGATATAACTGCCACGGGCAGACCGTATTCTGGCCTCGGCCTACCCACAACGAAGCATGAAAGAATGTTAGGCGTATCTACTCTTTCATATAAACCTATATGGCTGTAACCACCAGCCATAACGAAAAAATAAAGTCATTTAATTTCAGCATGTTGGTGAGATTTTTTTATAAAGGATTTAAAAAATGATTATGTACGATCCGCCCCACCCGGGAGAAGCAATAAGAGCGTTTTGTCTTGAGCCCCTTGGCTTAACAATTACAGATGCGGCCAAGGCTCTTGATGTATCAAGAAAAACCCTTTCAGCTTTATTAAATGGTCGTTTCGGAATATCTCCAGAAATGGCTCTAAGATTATCAAAGGCATTCGGAGGTAGTGCTGAAAGCTGGTTGATCCAGCAGGCGCAGTATGATCTGTGGCAGGTAAAGACTAAAGGAAAAGAATTGAACGTTAAATCTTTCATTAATGCTTCCCCGGCGTTTAATTATTGATTTGGGTGAACTACCGCTACCCTAAAGGGATAGCGGCTTCTTGTGAAGCTGTTATATTTTTGAGGTAGTGGCTTTTTAAAAAATCTTCGGATTTTAAGAAAGCCTGAGTTTACCAGACTCAGGTAGGAGAAATCCTACCTACGATAGATATGTTATGACACACATGATTAAAAACAGGGGACAGACCACATTTTTTAAAAACGTGGTCTGTCCCCTGTTTTTCTCTGTTTTTGCTAAAATAAAGGATGCTAAGACGCTTAATTTTAAAGGCTATCCCGCCTTAAGTGGGTAGCCTTAAAATCGGTCTTGACATGGAGTCCACTTTACCGTAACTTATCAATGATTTGTGATATGTCCCGAAAGGAATAGCGTATAATTACAGAATTCTGCCCAGCTGATTCCTTTGAAAGGATTCAACTGGGCAGGAATATTTTACAGGGCATCTTTAATGCAATTAATTCGGACGAGAGACGTTTTGCATAGCTCTCCGCTTGAGAGGAATTTATGAAACTAAAATCAATGCAAACAATGCCCCTTCAGTTGTTTCTAATAACGCTGATAATTGGACTGACATCCCTGGCGGTGGCCAGTGATGTCAAAAAAGTTATCTTAATAGAAACCATGCCGGTTCCGGCGGTAATAGAACATTCGCGATGGTTTCAAGTTCAACTAAAAGAATTGGGATACGAAAAAAATAAAAATCTAAAATTAACAATTTTAAAAGCTAATGGAGAGAGACAACTGGCTGAAAAATTGCTGAATGCGGAGCTGGCCGGTGGTAATCCTGATTTGGTGGTAACCATTGCCACCCTTGCCTCTCAAGCAGCTGCAAAGCTACTTAAAGGTACGGATATTCCACTGCTGTTTTTTCAGGTCTCCAATCCAGTAGATGCAGGTCTGGTCAAACAGATTAATGCTCCGACCGGTACAAACATAACCGGAAAGGTGTACACTGTTAACAGGAACGCTAAAATCGAGATGCTTTTTCAGCTTGTGAGCCAGATCGCTGTTCACAGACCAATTCGATTCGGAATTATTCATTCAACTTACCCCTCTTCTATGGGAGATATAAGAGAATTGGAAATGATTGCCAAGAGGCGTGGAGACATTACTTTTGTACCCTATAAAATCGAATACAAAAAAGTTCCAACAGGCTTGCCTGCTATGATCGAAGATACAAAAAAAGGAATTAAAGCGCTGGAGGGTAAAGTTGACTTTTGGGTGGAACCTTTAGGTCCTCTTGGGGAATCCTTTGAATATACGCAGGCGATAATGGAATTATCGACCACTCCAATTGTATTAGGGGCCAAGGCAGACAGCGTGAAAAGGGGGGCTCTCATGCACGTCACTCCGCACATAGAAGCCAGCGGTCGTGAAACCGCCTTGTTAGCGAGTCAAATACTCGAAGGGAAAGACCCAGGAACGATTCTGGTAACCCCGCCGTTAAATTTTGACCTGGGGATTAATATAACAACGGCACTGAAACTAAAAATGATTATACCGCCCGATATGCTCAAACTTGCGGGTAACCATGTATACAGATAAGTGAGGACACCTTGAAGATCCAGATCAAAATAGGATTGGCCCTCTTTCCCTTGGTTTTATTGTCCATCATCATCTTGGGGGCTTGGTCGGTACACATAACCACCTCCGGAATAGACAAGTCTGCTTTGCAACACATGAATACCATTCTGGACTATTATGTAGATGACAAGATCAGAGGTATGCATCAATTGCTCGTCCGGAATCTACTGGATAAGGAAGAATCGTTTGTCAAGGATTATCAGCAACTTGCTGCCGAATCGGCAAATGAATTCAAATTGACCAAAGCCGGTCATATCTTTGCTTTGGATGCAGAGGGGAAATTTGTTTTCTGTAGCAAAAAAGTAGACCCCCAACTTATAGAATCCCTATGGGGAGAACATGCGGTAAGCATCGCGAATGGAAGTACAACCAAATTAACTGGGCATCTTTATGCTCTGAACACGCGCGCTGTATATGCGGCACGCTATTTTCAGCCTTGGAAATGGGTTGTTTTTTATGCGTCGTCAGGCGATGAAATTCGTGCAGCTCAACAATCCATTAAAAATGCAGCCATTCTGATAGCCATTTTTTCTGCAGCGGCTTCATGGCTGCTTCTTTTCCTTGTAATTCGCAAGTATCTTATAAAACCGATTCAAAGTCTTCAAAAAGCGGCGTCAACCATTGCCGAGGGGGAAACTATAGGCGACATCAATATCCATTCCCAGGATGAAATAGGTGATTTATCCCGCAATATGGAATTGATGGCCAAAGCCATTCAAAAGCATCGAGCAGAGCAAATTATCTGGCAGAAAAAGCTTGAAAAAGAAGTAAAAACATTGGGCGGATTGCTTCCTATTTGTTCATACTGCAAGAAAATCCGTGATGATAGAGGCTATTGGAATCAAATCGAGTCATTTATACAAGCCAACTCTGAAGCTGAGTTCAGCCATGGTATCTGCCAGGATTGTGCTGAAAAATATTATCCCGATATGGATCTTTATGGTGATGATGAAACTTAAGAATTATAATTGGTTATAACGGATTTGGGGGTCTAAAGATAACTTGCTGAAATTATTAATCTGAAAAACGAGTGACTGATATGCTTCAATGCCACTAAAAGGATCAATTCTCAATTTTAAAGGCAAATTACCCATGATTCTGTATGCTTTTATTTTTTATATGAAAATGAAGTGTCCAAGCACCCTCAGCAAAGCCCCCTCCGATGGGTAATAGGAACCGGCCAATTGGGCTGTCTAACAGTCCCGGGCCGGGCCCATTACCCGTCGGAGGGGGCGGCATGATATCATTTGGCTCCGCGTCTACGACCCAATATTCGTTGTGTCCGCTAGGACATGTGGGTTATAAGAAAGTCTTGAAAAAACAGGGGACAGACCACATTTTTTAAAAACGTGGTCTGTCCCCTGTTTTTCCCCTGTTTTTCTGTTTTTCCTGTTTTTCACGAGAGGTGAAATTAATATGCAGAAACCAAACAACTATAAGCCAGTAGCGCCAATTCCTCCCCCACTGAATCAGAGATTCAGAAGGGGACTCCTTTGCGGAGAGTTGAATATAATATGCCTTTGTTGAAACATAGCCTTCTGTCATCACAGCAAATTGCAAGAAAGCTGGTGAAAAACAGGAAATATCTCATTGGGATACTGTTCCTGGTTTCACTGATTCTGATTGTGCCAGCATCCCAGATCCGAATAGATAGTTCCGGCGTTTCTTTTGATGCGGTGAACAGTGAGGACTATAAGAACTACCAGGCTTTTCGCAGGGCTTTCGGAAACGACGATTATATTTTGTTGGCAATTAAAAACACATTGGCGGTTACTGATCCACAATTAAAAAAAAGAATCAACGAGGTCAATGATGTATTGAGTGCTATGCCATCTGCTCTAAAGGTCATTGACCTTTCGACCATGGAATCCGCCTCACTGTTCAAGCTCATGGGCCTGCCTCATTTTTGGGAAAAAAAAGCGTTTGATCAATTGCGTCCTGTTGTTCCCGGTTTTAACAGATTGATATCCCATGATATGAAAACAATTGCCTTTATTGTCAAGATAGACAATGAAGTTCTCAACGGATTTGAGTTGGAAAAGCAATTAAAGCAAATGAAACAGGTCATTGGCAAAATATTTCCAGAACATCCCCATTGCTACGCCGCTGGTATCCCCGTCATGCGGGCGGCCTTTGAGCGGTATAATTTATTCAACGCCCTTGTCTTTGGTGCCCTTGGCCTGTTATTTGGCATCTTGGTTGCCGTTTATATTTTCAAGACCCTGTGGGCTGCCATTCTGGTGCTGTTGGCCAGTGGAGGGGCACTTCTGTGGACCCTTGGCATCATGGGCAGTTTTGGAATTACCCTGAATCTTGCCACTGGGTTGAGTTTTGGTTTTATCTTGGTGGTTTCCACCACAACGGTCTTTCATCTGTTCTCTAAATATGTTTTTTTCCTACAGAATCATTCCCCTACGACTGCACTGACAAAGAGCCTTGAAATTGTCATACGTCCCTGTTTCATGTGTGCATTGACCACCGCTACAGGGTTTTTTAGTTTGAGTATCAGCCCTGTGAAAATGGTGTCCCAGGCGGGCTTGATCATCTCTTTGGGTGTGATCGTCTCTTTTGGGGTGACTTTATTTATATCCACCTTTTGTTTGCCACAGTTCCTGGGCACCCGGTATTGTAAGTCCCGTAAAACAGGCGGAGATGTGCTCGATTATCTTGTGGGAAAATACGCCATGGCAGGGTTTCAAGCCCCCCGGACATCCCTTTGGGCCGGAATTGTATTTTTCATTATCCTGGCTGTGGGAATTCCCTCAATTCAAACCGTGAAGCATTTGACAAGCCCCATACTCAATCGAACCCGGGAAGCCATGGATTTCTCCTATATTGATGAACATCTTTCCACGGCGTACTCTTTTTCCATTGTTTTAACCCCCTTGGGCACTGGGTTTGATTCAAGAAAATTCTGGTACGAGCTGTCCCAATTTGAAAAAAGAATAGCACGTCTTCCGGGTGTCCAGGGGATTGAATCCTTAACCCCTCTTATTTTCAGACTGGCCCTTAATTTATCTCCGGCAGGGGTGATGCCAGAGTTTGTTTTTCGTCAGATGGTGTCCAATTTCTCCCAGAATGATCTGATACGTGCCTACCTGGAACCGCTTTCCCAAGGGCTTAGACTTGTGGTTCATATTCAAAATAAGGCGTCGGATGAAATTGAAATTCTTCTTAAACGGGTTCAAGCAGATGCAGAGCAGACCTTTGCAAAAAAAGCCAATGTTACCCTTTCCGGACAATTGCTTCTGTTGAGGTCACACACCACAAACCTTGTTTCATCCCAGTTGAAAACCCTTTTTCTGGCTCTTTTGATCATCACCTTACTCATGATGTTTCAATTGAACTCCTTTGTACTTGGCGTGTTGAGCCTTATCCCCAATTTGTTCCCCCTTATTACTATTTTTGGCATCATGGGCTGGTTTCATATTCCCCTTGACCCATTGACCATCTTTGCTGCAGTGATCTCCTTTGGGCTGTCTGTGGATGATTCCATCCATTTTTTAACACAATTTAAGAGAGAACTGATGGCGCTGGGCCCGGAAGATGATCTTCGGATCTGTTTGATGAAGGCCCATGCCATAACTGCCCGATCACTTGTATCCACCACTGCTGTGCTATTTTTATCCTGCCTGGGTCTCCTATTTTCTTCCTTTAGCCACGTTTTTTCCTTGGGGGTGCTGATTTCTTCGGCATCCCTTATTGCTTTGATTGGAGATCTTATTTTTATGCCTGCAGCTATTTTGGCCATTAAGCCTTTAAATCTGTTATTGTCGTTTCCAACAAAGCCCCTTGTTGACTTAAAGGGTCAAAAATAACACAACAGGAACCATGATGCGCTATTGTAAAAATATTTTAAACCGGAAAAACCAATATACTTTTGATAATTATTGGGAAATTGATGCCCCCCTAACGGTGATCTGGAAAGAATTGATGGATTATCAGAAATGGCCTGCCTGGTGTGTGGGCTTGGAGAGCGTTGAAAAACTGGACGTCTTTGAAAATCTTCAAAAAGGAAATACCATTCGATCCAGTTGGAGGGGAAGCCTTCCCTACACCATTACCATTGATGCGCTCATCACAGACTTTATTCACCCGTCGTCTTTGTCCTTCTCCGTTACAGGAGATTTGTCAGGGGAAGGGGTCTGCTATCTATTATGTTCAAGAGAGAATTCTGTTATTCATTTTACCTGGAACGTCTCACCCACCAAACCATGGATGAAGCTGGGAGCGTTTTTGGTCAAACCGGTTTTCATTGAAAATCATAACCATATACTGGAACAGACTATAGCCGGATTTACACGCATGGTTGCAACAAAAAAACTGAGTTGAAGCAGGGTCTGCCCCATAATCACTCCCATGTTGGTCAGGTCGGAAACCGTTCCGGAAAGGGATGGTGGGATTGATTCTGCGGATGAGAAGTCGCCCAAGTCCGGCCCATAAAAATTGAGGAGATAAGGCAAATAGAAGTGTCCCCGCACCTGCTAAGTACCCATGCATATGTTTTTCGGTATTCCACAGAGATATACCGTTGATATTTATGGATTTTATTTTGAGGAATATATACTCGGGTACTTACAACACATCCTGATTTTTTCTTAGAAAATCAGCTGGCTGCCATGTTTCCCACAAGTGTCCAGCGAAGTGATGTCATAATCCCCCGTCGAATGAGCATGGCAAAGACTATCAGACTCAGGGTTCCGGTAATGGCGGTGCAGGTGTACATGGTTTCAATGGAGTTTATGTCTGCCACATAACCCATGACCATACCGGTAATGATGACACCCACATCAAAGGCACCATAAAAAAATCCATAGACCATCCCACGGATTGCGGGATCGGTCTCATCGGCAATGAAGGCGGCAAGGGAAGGGCTTGTCAGTGCGGTTCCTGTGCCAAACAATACGGCTGCCATGACCATGAGGTGGAGAGTGGTGATTCTGGAAACCAGAATAAGGGAGAACAAAACAAGGGCAAAGGAATAAAAAAATACCGGTCCCCTGCCCAGTCGATCGGAAAGTTGGGCTGCCAGGACTCTGCAAAGGATGATGGCAATGGATTTAATGAAAAAATAAAGCCCGACATTGAGGCCGTTCTTTGCCAGTAAAATGAGAAGAAAGGTCATCATCCCACCAAAGATCATGGCTATCATAAATTGATCAATGTCTGTTTCATTCATATTTAAGGAGGATACCATGCCCGACAAATTAAATCCCGATTATAGTGTTCTGGACGACTCCATGGTGCTGGCTCATATTTTTCACCCCAGACCCGAGGATAGATCCAGAAAAATAACGGACAACGATGTGCTGATACCGGTGGCAGACAATGTTTACATTGGTGCCTGTTTTCACCTGTGTGACAAGCAGGTATCCACCATTTTGTTTTTTCATGGTAACGGTGAGATCGTTTCTGATTACGATGAACTGGGAAAAGTCTATAACCGCATGGGAATCAACTTTGTGGTTGTAGACTACAGAGGATATGGCCGATCCACGGGGTCACCCTCTGTTAGTACCATGCTGTCAGACTGCCATGTTGTTCTTGCCTTTGTCCGTGAATACCTGGTGAAAAATGGATTTGCCGGCCCATTGACCATAATGGGCAGATCCCTTGGCAGTGCCTCGGCCCTGGAACTTGCATCCCAGGCTGATCCCGGTTTTGAGAATTTGATTATTGAAAGTGGTTTTGCCCATGCCGGTGAATTGTTAAAAGTTCTGGGGATTGATCCTGACATCATTCATTTTAAAGAAGCAGAGGGCTTTGAAAATCTTGAAAAGATAAAAGCCTGGACAGGTTCCACCTTGATTATTCATGCCCAGTTTGATCACATTATCCCCTTTTCTGATGGACAGGATCTCTTTGATGCCTGCCCCGCTTTAGATAAATGCCTTTTAGAGATTCCAGGCGCGAACCACAATGATATTTTTATGCGGGGACTCAACGCATACATGGAGGCTGTTAAAAAGATGGTGACATAAGAAATTGATGCCCGACCACCTTATTCTTGATTTGCGATTTACTCTTGAATTTTAAATCAATAAGACCATTATGAAAGTGTTTTGATTTAGCTTTATTCGTGGGTTTAAGTTGTTTTTGTATCTTTGTTGACAGACATAGTCTCTTCGTATATGTTTATGTCAATTTTAATAAACCTTGTGATCTCACCAAATCAGATATTTGGAAGGGGACTTCTTGGTTAAAAGTTAAAAGGTAGATCAAAAATTACCGAGGCCCTTATGACTCACGAGTAATAAAGGGATAACCAGATTATTGAGCACAAAGTGGAGGCAACTTCATGTTGACCTTTAAGGTGGGAGCCCTTGCAAGGCAACTGGGTGTCCACAGAAATACCATTACAAACTGGATTAAAAAAGGCACTTTTCCGGCAAAGCCAACGGCTGCAAAGCGCTATACCATGGCAAAAAAGCGTTTTATTCGTTTTTGTAAACAAGAGAATATTCCCTATGATGTGATGATTAACATCTTGGAAAAGGCCAGTAAATCAAAACAGGGTATCAGACCTGCTTTCCTGTCCGAGCAGGAAGACATGCCCGGATTTGCAAAACAGGAGGAGCCTGCTGCCAGCGATGGATTGACTGAAACCTGTCCTTCCATGTCCCGGGCGGTGGGGGCTGTGATGGTGGTGGGTGGGGGGATTGCCGGTATACAGACAGCCTTGGATCTTGCCCATGGGGGATATTATGTGTATCTCATTGAAAAGAAATCCGGTATTGGCAGCACCCTGGCCCAGCTATATAAAATATTTTCCACCAATGATTGCGACTCCTGCATCCTTTTACCGGAGCAGGTAAAGTGTATAGCTGATCAAAACATTGAGCTCATCGCCCTGGCCCAGGTGCAAAGCGTACAGGGAGAGGCCGGTGACTTCTTCATTTCCGTAAAAAAATATCCCCGCTATATTGACACAGACAAGTGCATCGCCTGTGGCGTGTGTGCTGAAAAATGCCCCGTCCATGTTGCTGATACGTTTAACGGCCACATCAGGAAACGTAAAGCCATTGACATTAAATATGATCATTGGGCACCCCAAAAATATGCCATTGACAGTGCTGCTTGTCTTTATTTTACCCATGGAAAGTGCCGGGCATGTGAAAAATTCTGCCCCACAGGTGCGATTGATTTTGGTCGGGTGGAAGAGACCGTGACACTGAATGTGGGGGCCGTGGTTCTGGCACCTGAGTTTAAACCCTTTGATCCTTCTTCCCATGGGGTTTATGGGTATGGGAAGATCAAAGATGTGGTGACAAGTCTTGAATATGAGTGTCTTCTGGGGGTGAACGGACCTTTTGGGGGAAAGCTGGTTCGCCCTTCGGATTGTACAAGGCCCCGGAAAATTGCCTGGGTGCAATGCGTGGGTTCCAGAAATCAGAATGGTTGTGGTAACGCCTACTGCTCCAGCATCTGCTGCATGATGGCTGTAAAACAGGCCCTGGCATCCCAGGAATTATTTCTGGATCACAGGATGGATCGCGCCATATTTTTTTTGGATTTGAGAACCCATGGTAAGGAGTCTGAACGATTTTTTGAAAGGGCAAAAAATGACATGGTGCGCTTTGTCAGGGCTTTTCCCCACTCCGTGGAACCCGGTACAGACGGCACGGGTGTGACCATTCGATACATTGATGAAAAAGGGGACATGCACCATGAACACTTTGATATGGTGGTGCTTTCCACAGGGGTTGAGCCCCCCTGGGAGACAAAGCGTCTTGCCCGGATTTTTAAGGTTGAACTGGATGAACATCAATTTGCGATCACCCCCTGTTTTAATCCTTTGGAAACCAGCATAAAAGGTGTTTACGCCATTGGTGCCTATCAAACACCCAAATCCATTGCCCGATCGGTTACCCAGGCATCTGCGGTGGCGGCGTCCGTGGCAACACTGCTCATGGAGGCCCGGGGATCTCTCACTAAGGTCTTGGTATCTTCCATGGAGCGTAAAGAGGTGATCCCAAAGGTTCTGGTGGTGGGGGGCGGTATGGTGGGCATGAGATGCGCGCTGACCCTTGCCCATCTGGGTGTTCGAATTACGCTTATTGAATGCTGGGAGCATTTGGGGGGCAATGCCCTGAGTCTTTCGATCTGTGATAAAGATCAACCTTCTGTTTTATCTATACTTGACGAAGTGATCGCCTCAGTTTTAGACCACCCCAATATCAGGATATATCACAATGCAACCCTGGTGTCGGTGTCTGGATCTGTGGGAAATTTTCGTGGTGTTCTGCAAGTGAATGGAAAAAAGAAAAAAATTGGTTTTGGTGCAGCGGTGATGGCTGTGGGTGCAAAGGAGGCGGTTCCCCGGGAATATCTGTATGGCACAGACCCAAGGGTGATGACACAACTGGAGTTTGGACACAGGGTCCTTGCTGATGTGACAACGGTGGGCCGGGCTCGGCATATTGTTTTTATTCAATGTGTGGGATCACGGGAGCCCAAACGGCCCTATTGCAGCCGGGTGTGTTGTATTCATTCGGTGAAGACGGCCATTTATTTAAAAAAGCTCAATTCCAATATTAAGATATCTGTACTCTACAGAGACATGAGAACCTATGGGGAGTGGGAGGCCTGTTACACCGATGCAAGGGCTCTTGGGGTTATGTTTATTCGATATGAAGTGGATCAAAAACCCCGGGTAAGGCAAAAGGGAGAGACACTCTCTGTTCTTGTTTTTGATACGGTGCTCCAGCGCCCGGTGAACATCAGTGCCGATTATCTGGTTTTGGCATCGGGGGTGGATGCCCATGGGAATAAAAATCCAGCGGATCTTTTTAAGGTTGATGTAAGCTCCGATGGATTTTTTAATGGGGCACATCCCAAATTGCGACCGGTGGATCTTTCCGTTGCTGGCCTTTTTATGGCTGGATTGTGCAGTTGTCCCAAACCCATGGATGAATCCATTGAAGAGGCACAAGCCGCAGCTTACCGTGCATTTGTGATGTTGTCCCGGGGGGAAATTGTTTCTAACCCCTTTATGAAAGATGAATACCAGAGTCCTTCCATGGATCAAGAGATTTCAGAAACCATAACCGGGGATGCCTTGATGCCGCTGGATTTGGATGCGCAGACAGGTGTTCCGCTGTTGAGGGATTATTTCAGGGAAATAGCGCCGGATTCAGGTCAGCCTGATATATGCCTCCAGTGTGGGGCCTGTGCATCAGGATGTCCGATGAGCGGTGTCTTTGACATGAACCCCAGAAAATTTGTCAGAATGGTGTCCATGGGCCTGGATAATGAATTATTGAACAATCAATGGGTGTGGAGTTGCAGCCTGTGTAATCGCTGCGTTCCGGTATGTCCCATGAATATCCATATCCCCAGGCTGGTGTTTTTGGTGAGAACCCATTGGGATACTCACCTGCCCCTTTGATTGATCTTTGTCAGGATTGCCTTGAAACAGACACCAGTTCTTTCCTGGGTATGGGTAACATACATGACTATAGGAATGGGGATTCAGGGATGAAAAATGACCTTCTGTAGCGAATCAATCATTTCCCGGGACAGGTGCAGGTGAAACGTTTTTTTCAACAGATCTGCCATGGTTTCTTCTTTCACAAGGATCTTTTTTACCAGTTCACTGCCCCGGGTCTCAATGAGTTTGTTTTTTTTCAGGAGAATCTGTGAGTTGTCCGTGTGAATCTGAAAGGTGAGCGTTTGGGTGAACTTGGAATCCGGGTGGGTGGAGACGTAGTGGTTGGCCATCTTATAATCAATCCATTCCTGGGGTTCCAGGGAAAAAATATATAAATCTGTCCAATGATTCTGGATCATGGATTGAAGCACCCGAAATTGCCCCCGGGGCTGTACCCGGAAGGTTCTTCCGGCAAAGTGTCGGGGGTAAAACCCGGGCTCCATTGACAAGGGTAGCAGGATACCCTTGGTGCCAAACCCCACATCCGCAAGCCATGTACCATTATCCGCGTGAATCTGTAGGAGCATGTGGGTGCGGGGGGCCACAGATGTGTTGTTAAAGAGTACTCTTGCCGCGAGCATGTCCAGTTGAAAACCGATTTTCAATAAAACAGCGGCAAACAGCAGGTTGTGTTCAAAACAGTATCCCCCTCGTTTTTCAATAATCATTTTGTTAAAAATATCATCCAGGGCAACGGAGAGGGGGTATTTTAGAAAGGGATGGATATTCTCAAAGCAGATGCTCGTGACGTGGGCTTTATGAAGATCGTCAAGGACTTGAAGAGTAGGTAAAAGGGTGCCTTTATAGGCGATGCGATCCAGGTAAGCAAGCAACTGCCCATGGGACAGGGGTTGAAAAAATATATTTTCTGATTTAATTTTTGTCATATGTTATGCCCAATCCAGCAATTCCCGATCACCATTTAACCACCTGATATTATTTGATATTTACCAAGGTGATTTCGTGAAGTTAAAAAGGTTAAATCTAATAATTATAGATAGTTATCCTGAATTTGACCGGGAATAGCTGTGCCCAATCCCTAATTTTTTGAATCATCGGCCAAGCCCACCCGAAAAACTCTACTCATGATCATTTTTTACATGGAATGTCAATTGATAAAAAAATCATACTGATTCATCCCCCATCAAAGCAAAGATTCGGAAGAAAATTTTTCGGTATGAACGTTAAGTTTATTTAAAAGGATCTTGCTTTTGACCCGGACTCTGGGAGAGGGGATAGAATTAGAGACAATTCCGTTATTTGAAAATTGCCATGTGCCATGGATATGTGATAAATGGTTGTGAAAACATTGAGTTCAATAGGGTGAAAAAATAAAAACGAGGGACATAAAATGAAAAAAGTCGGATTTGTCGGATGGCGGGGAATGGTGGGATCTGTCCTTATGGAACGGATGATTGCAGAGAATGATTTCAAGGGATTTACGCCCCTTTTTTTCACGACTTCCCAGGAGGGAGAAAAGGGGCCGGATGTCGGCATTAAAACCCCACCCCTGGTGGATGCCCATAATATAGATGCCTTGATGGCCATGGATATCATTGTGTCCTGCCAGGGCGGTTCCTACACCCAAGCTGTGCGCCCACAACTGGAAGCCAATAAATGGGGCGGTTACTGGATTGATGCCGCCTCCACCCTGAGAATGGATGACAAGAGCATCATCATCCTGGATCCGGTGAACCGTAAGATTATTGATCAAGCTTTGAACAACGGTATTAAAAATTATATCGGCGGTAACTGCACGGTTTCTCTCATGCTCATGGCATTGGGGGGATTGTTTGAAAATGATCTGGTGGAGTGGGTCACCTCCATGACCTACCAGGCGGCCTCGGGTGCCGGAGCCAAGAACATGAAGGAACTGGTGGCACAGATGAAGACCATCGGCGATGCTGCATTGGACATCCTCAACAACCCCAAGTCGTCAGCCCTGGATCTTGATCGCAAGGTAATTGATACCCTCAGATCCGAGGCGTTCCCCACGGACAATTGGGGCGTTCCCCTGGGGGCCAGCCTGATTCCCTGGATTGACCGGGCCATGGACAACGGCCAGACCCGGGAGGAGTGGAAGGGCGGTGTTGAAACCAATAAAATACTGGGCAGATCAGGCAATCCGGTTCCCATTGACGGACAGTGCGTCAGGATCGGTTCCATGCGGTGCCACAGCCAGGCTTTTACCATCAAGCTCAACAAGAATTTACCCCTGGATGATATCAATGCCATGCTGGCCGGAAATAATGATTGGGTTAAGGTGGTTCCCAACATCAAAGAGGCAACCATTACGGATCTTACCCCGGCTGCTGTCACCGGAACCCTCACAGTTCCGGTGGGCCGTATTCGAAAGATGATTCTCGGGGATGATTACCTCACGGCCTTTTCCGTGGGGGATCAGCTATTGTGGGGAGCTGCTGAGCCCCTGCGCCGGATGTTGAATATCATTTTGTAACCACTCCAGGATCAAGTTCTGTGGACTGTTTTTAATTAGAACAGGTGCAGGCTGTGTGTGATGCGTATCTTTTAAACAGGTGTCAAGGAAGAATATTTTAATCTCCTTGCACCTGTTGGACAAGAGAGTCAATAACCCCTGAGCTAAAGACCCAGGGGGGGCTTGCCGGTTTTCTATAACCGCCACGGGCGGGCCTTATTCTGACCCCGGTCCGCCCACAACGAAGCTTGAAAGAGTGTTAGACGCATCTATTCTTTCATATAAACGGGCATGTCCTGCTGGACACAACGAATATTGGGTCGTAGAC
>CAYSSE010000061.1:0-18718 GCA_964433355.1 uncultured Desulfocicer sp. | reverse complement strand
GCGTCTACGACCCTATATTCGTTGTGTCCGTTAGGGCATGGGTGTTTATATGAAAGTCTCAGCAACGTGCTAAAATTAAAGGACTTTCATTTTTCGTTGTGGCTGGTGGTTACAGCCATGTATGTTTATATGAAAGAATAGGTAAGTCTAATATTCTTTCATACTTCGTTGTGGACAGACCGGGGTCAGAATACGATCCGCCCGTGGCGGTTATATTGGAAAAAAATATTAATAAGGAGGCATTGTGATCTCAGGATTATTCAGCAGCATTGATAGTGCTCTGGTTCAGGAAAGTAGATTTGACGCCATTGCCAATAATATAGCCAATGCCAACACCAATGGGTTTAAAAAGGATGAGGTGATATCTGAACGTTCGTCCTTTGCCTTTGAATTACAACAAAAATCAAGCACTGATTTCACTGCAGGTAATATCATTGAAACAGGAAATTCGCTGGATGTGGCCCTGGATTCTCCGGGTTTTTTTAAAATTGAGACAGATCAGGGGGAACGCTACACGCAAAATGGCGCCTTTGTTCTGGATGAGCAGGGGGTCTTGGTCACTGAAAACGGGAAAAAAGTCATGGGAGAAAACGGCCCCATGGAACTCGGTGGTGGCATTATTTCCATTGGGGGTGATGGGGGGGTTTTCGTCAATGGGCAACTCGTTGATCAATTGGCCGTGGTTGACTTTAATAACCCCCAGTATCTTGTGAAAGAGGGAAATTCCATCTATTCCCACACCGGTACGGATGATAATATCATCCAGATTCAAAACCCCAGTGTAAGACAGGGATTTCTGGAAAAATCAAATGTAAATCCCACAGAAGAGATGGTGAAAATGATGGAAATGTTCAGGTGTCACGAGTCCACTCAGCAGGTCATTCAGACCCTTGGTGCAATGACGGATAAAATGATGTCAGGTTTTGGACTGGAATAACGGATGATGATTTATCAAATTACGGAGGGATACTATGATACGAGGAATGTGGTCGGCAGCATCAGGAATGGCTGCACAGCAGACAACAATTGATGTTATTTCCAATAACCTTGCCAATGTGAATACCACCAGTTTTAAAAAAAGTCGTGCCGAGTTTCAGGATCTCATGTACCAGACCTTGAATCAGGGCGGTGCTGAAACAGCAGGTGGAGATCAGATTCCCACGGGTACCCAGGTGGGTATGGGTACGGAGACACTGGGAGTTCAAAAGATGTTCTCCCAGGGGGATTTTGAACAAACCAAAAATGACCTGGATGTTGCCATTGAAGGAAATGGTTTTTTCAAGGTGCTCAGCAATGATCTGGAACGTTATACCCGGGCCGGTAATTTTAAAATGGACAGTGAGGGGAATATTGTCACCCCCAATGGAGATAAACTCCAACCGGAGATGACGGTTCCTGCGGATACGCTTTCGGTGACCATTGATAAATATGGCCAGGTCACGGCCTTTGATCCCACAGGGGCCGGCGTTGTTTTGGGGGAAATTGAACTGTATGGTTTTCCCAATGCGGCCGGGCTTTCCAGCCTGGGGCATAACCTTTATATGAATACCGATGCATCCGGGGAGGCCATTTTTGCCACACCGGGATCAGAGGGTATGGGAACAATTCTCCAGGGGTTTGTCGAAAAATCAAATGTGGACGTTGTGGAGGAGATGGTGAATATGATCATGGCCCAGCGGGCCTATGAGATGAACAGTAAGTCCATACAGACGGCGGACGCAATGCTGCAAACAGCCAATGGCCTTAAAAGGTAATTAAAATGCTTAAATTACGGCACATACATATTTTTCTGATATCTGCATTGATTGTTTTATTTGATCTTCAAGGGGGGATAGCCAACGCTTTGCAGACAAATACAAACAATGATACCCAAGGAGAGCAAACCATTGCTCCGGCCCTGTTTCGACAGGCCCTTGATGGGTTTGTATCTCAGTATTTGGGAACAGATGCTGCCAATGTTGTTATTACAAAATTCAAGGTTCTGAGGGATGTTCCGGTACCCCCGGGCACTGTTCAGATCCGCGTGATCCCGAACAAGAATAACAAACTGGCGGAGTACCTGCGATTAAAGGCCGAAGTCCGTGTTAATGGGATATTGCAAAATAAGGTGACGCTTTGTGCATGGTTGGATTTTTTTGAAACCGTGGTCTGTGTGTCCCGGAATTTGAAGCGGGGCAGGGTGATCCAACAGGAGGATCTTTATCTGGAACGTAGAAATATCTCCGGCATGGCAGATGATGTGGTGCTTGATATAAACCAGGCGACGGGACTCATGCTAAAGCATAATATTAAAGCCTATGATATTCTTAAGCATTGGGTATTAAAGAGAAATCCAATTGTTAAGCGGGGGGATATGGTGACCATTTTGGTTCAGTCCGGCGGAATGCGCATTACTGTTCCTGGCAAGGTTCTTGACGATGGGTTCAAAGGAGAAGGTATCAGTGTTTTAAATACCATGAGTAATAAAAAAATATTTGCAAGGGTCATAGATACATCCACGGTTCAGGTGGACATCTGATACGATGATCAAGTATAGAGCAAGGGGGGGGAAATGAATTTATTAAAACTGGCTGGATGCCTTATGTTGGGAATGATTAGCTTAACAGGATGTGCGGCAGTGCCATTGTCACCATCTGATGTTACAGCGGTGAAAAATGTCAAATCACCCGAATTTCCAAAGTCTGTCACAATCAAGCGGGCGGAGGGCTCTTTGTGGTCGGAAACCGCAGGCATAGATCTTTACCTTGATAAAAAAGCAAGAAAGGTGGGTGACATTCTTGTGGTCAGGATCGTGGAAGATCCCAGTGCAAGCCTCAATGCCAATACCAGTGCTTCCAAATCTTCAGGGATGAATGCCAATCTTAAATTTCTTGGATATATGGATGCTTTGGCAGCAAAGAATCCACTTCTTGCCCAGAATTCCGGAAGCGATGATCTTATCGCCGCCAACTTGGCATCTGATTTTGAAGGATCCGGCTCCAGTGCTCGAAATGGAAATATAACAGCCTATGTTTCCGCCGTGGTAGTTCAGGTACTTCCCAACGGAAACCTGTTCATCAACGGAAAAAGAGAAATCAATGTGAACAATGAAACCCAATATCTTGTAATTTCTGGAGTGGTCAGGCCAGCTGACATCAGCACCACCAATGAAATTGCATCAACATATGTCGCCAATGCCCAGATCTATTATTCAGGGGTCGGGACTGTTGCAGACAAACAAAAACCCGGGTGGCTGGGAAAGGTGGTGGATAATGTCTGGCCCTTTTAAATATTTGTGTCTGATTGTGGGAGCGTTGTTTTTTTTAATGCCCCCCACGGCAATGTCAGCAAGGATAAAAGATATTGTCTCCATCCAGGGAGTGCGACCTAATCAGCTATTTGGGTACGGTCTGGTCATCGGGCTCGATGGCAGCGGGGATAAGAGTGGTACTGAATTTACCCTTCAGGGACTTGCCAACATGCTCGAACACACGGGAATCCGTGTCAATGCTTCGGACATGAAAGTCAAAAATGTGGCGGCCGTTATTGTCAGTGCCACGCTTCCCGCCTTTGCCAGGATCGGTAAAAAAATTGATATTACCATATCTTCCATTGGGGATGCCAAGAGTCTTGTGGGAGGGACGCTTATATTAACCCCTTTAAAGGGAATTGATAATAAAGTGTATGCCCTGGCCCAGGGCCCTCTATCGGTGGGAGGGTACAGTGTGGGGGGGAGTGCCGGGGGAGGTGTTCAGAAAAATCACCCAACTGTCGGCAGAATTTCGGGGGGAGCCACAGTGGAAAGGGAAATTCCCCTGGCGCTGTCGTCCAGGCAATCCCTGGTCATGATTTTAAATGAGCCTGATTTTAATACCGCGTCAACCATTGCCCGGGTGATCAATAAACACTATGGAGAAGGCAGTACCACTGCCATTGATTCAGGTACACTGGAGTTCAAAGTGCCTGGGGTATTTCGGAATCGGGTGGTGGATTTGATTGCCCAGATGGGTACGCTGGAGGTTAAAACGGGTGGCACGGCAAAAATTATTGTCAATGAGCGCACAGGAACCGTTGTGATCGGTGAAAATGTTAGAATCTCCAATGTGGCTGTGGCCCATGGCAATTTAAGCATTCAGATCAAGGAAACAAAGAATGTTTCCCAACCCGCTCCATTTGCTCCTTCGGGCAAAGGGGCGGGGGCGGCACAAATGGCTGGCGGAGTGGTGGTGTCTCCCGGGGGCAGCACCGTGGTGGTTCCTGAAAGTGATGTGAATGTTTCAGAAGAAGAAGCCAAATTGATGTTTATCAATGGAGGGAACAGCATAGATCAACTGGTCAAAGCCCTTAACGCCATTGGCATCACCCCCAGGGATTTAATTACAGTGTTGCAGGCTATGAAGTCCGCTGGCGCACTTCATGCAGAATTGGAAATTATATAACTGCCATGGGCAGACCATATTCTGGCTTGCTTCGGTCACAACAACTAAGTACCCGAGCATATATTCCTCAAAATAAAATCCATAAATATTAGTGGAATATGTCTGTGTAATACCGAAAAACATATGTGTGGGTACTTAAAAAAAGGAATGATGTCATGTTACCAGGAATTACAACGGGAGTTCCTTTATCCCCATCTGACGGTCAGCAAAAAGCTGAGTCCGCACGCCTTGAAAAAACCTGTATGGATTTTGAATCCATTTTTATTAACCAGATGCTCAAGACGTCTGATGCAGGTGTTACCGGAGACAATGGTTTTTTAAAAGGCAACGATGGAAAAATCATCAAATCCATGTTCAATGAAAAACTGGCAGACACCATGTCCTCGGGGGGAGGAATCGGGCTTGCTGAGGTTCTTTTTGAGCAGCTAAAGCCGTAACAAAGAAAAGAATGATCAAGTTGATGTTGTTTAGTGTCGATAATACATTAGAGGCAAGAGGATTTTTATGGAACCTGCCATTGTTCAATCCATCGAAGAAATGATTGAAAATAAAATTTCATTGTACCATGACCTGCGTCGTTTTTTTAATGAAGAACACTCAGCTCTTATTCATGTGGATGTAACGGCATTATGGCAGATTTCCAGTGAAAAAGAGTCATTGTGTTTAGAAATAATGCGGTTGAGGCAGGATATCACCTCTGCTGCTGCCCCGTATGTTCAACTTAAGCCATTTGATTTAAAAACCTTATTTACTGTGATTCCCAGGGAAAGGCTTGGCTCATTCCACATACTGAACCAGCGCTTTGAGCGCTTAAAAAAAGAGATAGAGGACCTGAGAAAACACAATATGGTTTTTATTAATGATTCGCTTGAATTTCTTGACAACATGATGAGCATTATATCCAGGGTGGGTAAATCAGAGGCCCCGGTGGTATATAATCGTAGATGTAGTCTCAATCATGGAAAAACAACCCGTATTTTGAGTCAGGAGGTCTGATTATGTCCGGTCTGGGGTCCATATTTAATATTGCAAGTTCAGCGCTGTCCGTTCATAAATATGACATTGAGGTGACTTCCAATAATATTGCCAATGTTGATACCCCTGGTTACAGCAGGCAAACGGCCCTACTTCAGGCATCCAATCCGGAAAAAAGCAATAACCTGATTATGGGGCGCGGGGTTAAAATAGATTCCGTTACTAGTGCCAGTGATCGATTCATTGAGGGGCGATTGCAAGAGCAGAGAACCTCCTTTTCCTTTTACCAGGAACAAAACACATATGTTGAAAACATTGAGCAGATCTTCAGCACGAGTTCTGACTCGGATGTTTCCTCATTGCTGTCACAATTTTGGAATTCATGGCAGGAGGTGTCAAACAATCCTTCGGGAACCTCGGAGCGCATCATGCTTTCCGATAACAGTGCGTTGCTGTCCGAGTCATTTAACCGATTGGATTCAGAAATGGACAATTTGCTCAAGGACTTAAACGGTTCTCTTGCCACGGGTGTGGAGGAAGTCAATGTGCTTTCCCGGGACATTGCTGGGCTTAATCAAGATATTCTGGAGGCGGAGGCCAGAGGAGGAACGGCGAATACCCTGAGGGATATTCGTAATGCGAAGGTGGGTGAGGTGTCTGAATATATGAATGTCTCCTCCTTTGAAACCGAAGAGGGAACCCTGACATTGATGGCGGCTAATGGTATTGACCTGGTGCGGGACAACAGCAGTTTCGATCTGGAAATGAATGGTGATCGGGTCTTGCTTTCTGGTTCCGGAAGCCAGCAGTGGGATATCACCCAAAGCACGAACAGTGGAAAAATCGGGGGATGGCTGGATATGCGGGACAATGTGGTGACAGGCTATCAAAAGGATCTTGATGCCGTTGCCAAGGCATTGATCTGGCAGGTGAACAGCCAGCATAGTCAGGGAACCGGGCTTGAAAGTTTTGATTCCGTTTCCGGCACATATGCGGCGACAGATACCGGAGCTTTGTTGAGTACGGGTGATCCAGGTTTAAGTTACCAGGGCGAGATTGTAACGGCTGATGGCAATGGGGATCCTACGAGTTTTAAATTGTGGGTTGATGGCGGTGCCGGACCCGTTCTTTCTGAGATATCCATAGATTCCGCCATTACCACACTTGACTCACTAACCCTTGACCTCAATGGTGTGACTGGTATCACTGCACTGGTAAGTGATGGAAAACCAATTGAGATTACCGCTGCCGATGGGTACAGCTTTGCTTTTTCAGACGATACGAGCAATGTCCTGGCAGCTCTGGGGATCAATACATTCTTCACCGGAGATACCGCCGGAAATATGAAACTCAATGAAACCGTTGGATCGGGCGGGAGTCTTATCGCCGCAGGTGCCCTTGACGGGAGTGGCAATCGGGTACAGGGTGACAATACCAATGCCATGGGCATTGCTGAACTGCAGTTTACTTCCATGACCATGGGAGATGCAGACGGCACGGTGGGGGTTCTTAAAACCACTGCGGAAAATTATTATAGTACCCTGTTGGGATCCATGGGAACCACCGCTGCTGGCATCATCATGAACAAAGAAACCGGCGAACAAATGGTCCGGCAGTTGACCGATATGAGGGACAGTTTTTCAGCGGTCTCTCTGGATGAAGAAATGGTCAATTTAATGACCTCCCAAAGTGCCTATGCCGCCGCAGCCAAATTGATTACCACCGCCGATGAAATGCTGAACACCCTGCTCAATATGAAGTAATTGAATCTGCTTTAATTCCGGAAACCGGAAATCAAGGAGAAGCACATGAGAGTCGCCAATACAATGGTGTATAACATGGTTCAATCCAATCTGCAAAACAGTACCAGGGCATTGAATGATGCCGCGGAAACAGCCATTACCGGGAAACGTATCCTGGCTTTATCCGATGATCCCATCGGCCTCTCCCAGTCCCTGGAAATTCGATCTGGTTTGGATGGGATTGAGCAGGTGGAAAGGGGCATTTCCCTTGGAAATACATGGTTAACCGCCTCTGAAAATGCCTTGACCCAATCTCAAAATTTAATCACAGACACCAAAACACTGGCCATCCAGATGGCCAATGCTACCATCAGCCCCGTCGAGCGAATAGCTGCCGCTGACACGGTGCAAAATACCATGGAGGAGCTTCTCTCCCTTGCCAATACAAAAGTGGATGATCGGTATCTTTTTTCCGGTTCCAAGACCAATGCACCTGCGTTTACCGGAGCTGCCACAGAGGTTCGAACCCTTGAGATTTGGGGCAGCTTGGATAGCGACGTAGGCGATCCTGCCTCCTTTAGCTTCATGGGCTTAGGCAACTTGACCCTGGAAGAGGGAAGTGCAGACCTTGCTTCCGGTGCCGACAAAAATGCCGTGACCGAGGCCTTGGCCGAGCTTCTTTCTGACGACCTTGGCCAGACAACTTCTGATTTCCAGGAAGCAACAGGCAGCAATGCCGTGATCACTGATGTCAGCAGCATCGATAATGTGTTGACCTTTACCTTTGAAGGCCTTGACGTGGATGACACGGATGTCATCAACCTTGGCTTTGCTGCCAAAGGCGACACTGGAAATCTCACCGTCAATGAAGGTACCAACGTTCCTGACTACAAAGGCGATTCCAATCCTTTTTCCATAAAAATAGGAGACAGCACAGTGGCCATCGGAAATGATGGTGGAGAGATATTCAAAAATATGTTTGAAAGCCTGGCTGCGTTAAAAATTGCCCTTGAAAATGATTATACTGACGTCGTCCCCGACGACCCCAACGACCCCCACTACATCCCCGGCATTCAGGATGCCATGAATAAACTTGACGATGATTTTGAGAGACTCAATGTAGCCATCACCTCCGTTGGTACAAAGATGAACCGTATGGATATAAAGGAAAGCATTTACCAGGATCTGACACTCAGTGAGACAGCGCGGTTATCAGACATTGAAGATGCCGATATTACGGAGGCCATCACCAATCTCCAGCAAAAACAATTGGCCTATCAGGCCGCCCTTTCAGCTTCTGCCAAGGTGATGGAGTTGAGTCTTTTGGATTATGTATAACCCCCATGGGTCGACCCTATTCTGACCTTGGTTCGCCCACAACAAAAAATGAAGAAGCAGCCTAAGTACCCGAGCATATATTCCTCAAAATAAAATCCAAAAATATCAATGGTATATGGCTGTGGAGTACCGAAAAATATATGTGTGGGTACTTATAGATAATATGTAGATTTTGGATTCCCATAAACCCAGTACCCATTAACCGCTTTTTCATATAAAAACTCAATGTTCAACAATAGCCATAAAACCTAAAAATTTTTCAGGCAAGGGATATGCCATGCTGATACTGACACGGAAGTCAGGGGAACAGATTGCCATTGGGGATGATATTGTGATTAACTTCCTTGAGATCAAGGGAACACAGGTGAAAGTGGGGATTGAAGCCCCGCGCCATATCACCGTTCATCGCCAGGAAGTTTATGAGAGGGTGAGGGAAGAGAATATGGCAGCCGCATCAATGACAATAACAGAGCTTTCTCTTGCCTCTGAATTTTACAGCCATATTAATACCAGAAAGGAAGAAGAAACGTGAAGATTAAAACCACAAGGTTTGGAGAAATAACTCTGAATGATGATCAGGTGATACATATGCCCCATGGCATGTTGGGTTTTCCTGACAGCCAACGGTTTGTAATCATTCAAAACAAGGAAAATTCCCCCTTTTTATGGTATCAGAGCCTTGATGATTCGGATTTGGCCTTTGTCATTACCAATCCCTACCTCTTTATGCCGGATTATAATCCACAGTTAAAAGACGGGGTAACCCAAATGAACTGGCAGATGGATGGAAAGGGGTTTCTAAAGACTTTGGAGGTTTACGTGGTGGTGAATATTCCAAGGGGGGCACCCGAAAAGATGACGGGGAATTTCATGGGGCCTCTGGTGATAAACCCCCTTTGCAGGCAGGGTATGCAGGTAATTCTTTCCGATGGCGGATACTCCCATAAAACCCATTTAATATTTCAGATGACAGAAAAGGTTTAAGGTGATGATAGTGTGGATAATGTGGGGGTCTGATTCAATGGTGTCATGGGAATAGCTGTTTGTGTTTTTGGACAAGGGGGTTAATGTTTTTCTTACAAGATCCATTGAAAAACATATTTGAATTTTAATTTGCATAAAAATTTTTTTTAAATCACCATGAAATCCTTTGCAAAATGATCCACCATTTTGTCTGCAATGGCCTGGGGATTCATTTCATATTGCCCGATGGCTATTTTTTCCTTGAGCGCCAGTACCTTTTCATCCCTTATATCAGGTGTCTCTGCAATGGTGGTTTCTATGAGCAGAGCCTCCTTTGATCCCTGGGAGAGATTGACAACGGTATCCTGAATAGAACCGTCCCCTTCTGCTGATCCTTTTTTGGATTCAGAAATTGATTCTCCAGAACCTGTGACGGGCTGGCCGGATTGGAGAGGCCTTTTCTCAAGTTCATAATTTGTGTAGTTATTTTCAATTTTCATCTGAAATTCTCCAAAAAATTAAATCATATTCTGGGTGACAGTGGTTCTGATGTGCGTTTTTAAATTTTCCAATAAAGTTTCAGACATTTCAGCGGGAAGTTCAATGGCTGTGCTTCCCGTTTCATCAATAGCTTTAAATTCAAATTCATTTCCATTTTTTTTGGACATAATCAAGCGTTGCCCATATTCATTCTGTAGTTTTTCAAAGGCCTCTTTTTCATCGTAATTTTGGGGGCCATTTTGGGCAATTTGCGTCAGCATATCCGAGGAGACTTTATCAATAACGGCATCCTTTTTGTTGCCCGTAGAAAGGTTAACCACGTCTGGAGCCCTCTGATTACCAGAGTTCGACTGGCTTGAAATGCGGCCTTGGCGAAGCTGGTTGCCATAAACCCTTAAAACATTACTTACCTGGTATGTGGAAATATCCATATTCCTACCTCGATATTTTTTGAGCTTTTAAAATACTAAGAGAGAAAATCCCTCAATATATAACTCGACACATTGTGAAAAAAACTTTAGAAAAAATATTTTTTTATAAACTGCTGCGGACACCACTTGATTTTTTACCCGGGTTTTCTCGCAACGAAGATTGAAACTCTTTGTTGCCTATTTTGCGGTTTTATAAAGATATTTCAAGACCTTCCCGGGCAAAAAATATTTCCATGGCACCATTCTTTTGGCAAAGCTGTTGGTTTAGATCATCAATTTCTTTGTCGGTACGCATGGGATCATGGTGAAATAATGCAAGTCTTTTAACCTTGGCTTTTTTTGCGGTTTCAATGGCATGTTCAATGGAACTGTGCCCCCAGCCAATTTTTGAGGAAAGGTATTCATTCCGGGTATATTGTGCATCATGGATCAGAAGATCTGCATTGCTAAAAAAAATCTCCACTCGTCTGTTTTCCTGGCGGGCGGCATCTTCACCTTCCAAGGCCATTTGTGCATCATAGGCGGGACTGTCTGGATCAGTGCAGAAAATATTTTTAAAAGGTTCTGTGTCATATGCAGTACAAAGCACTTTATTTTGATATTCAAGCCGATATCCCAGGCACAGGATGGGGTGATTTAAATATTGTACGTTCAGCACCACCTCGTCCCCCAGTTCATAGCGCCCTTCCTTGAGTTCAACGTAAGTAATATCAGCTGCCAGCTCTGTCTGACGAATGGGAAAGTATTCATAAGTAAGCTGACCTCCCACAACATTTTCCAACGGGGTGACCCCACAGGATACGGGCCCGTATACCTTAACACTTGTTCCTGGAATATAAAGTGGCGTAAAAAAAGGAAAGCCCATGATATGATCCCAATGGGTGTGAGAAAGAAAAATTTCTATGTTCATGGTGGAAGAACCCTGCCGGGCCATTAACGCATTGCCCAATTCTCTGATACCGGAACCGGCATCCAGAATTATTAAGCGGTCAGGGTTTTCCAGACGGATCTCAATACAGGCCGTGTTACCGCCATATTTGGTGGTATGTACCCCCGGGCATGGAATGGAACCACGCACCCCCCAAAATTTAATTTTCATTTTTAATCCTTTGCTCCATAACTTAAATGTTGCCCCAAATTTACAAAAATTGTCAAAAAAGGCTATGATAATAGCAGGTTAAACCCATAAAAGTTTATAAAAACCCAAATTTATTAATTTTTTAGACAAAGGGTTTATAAATATTTGAAATTACAAATAAAACTTAAAATTCATTTTTCGGGAACAAAATCAAATAATTATTGTAAAATTAATGAGTTACAGGATTATTAACTTAAATTTCGGAATTGCGGTTCCAAATAAAAAAAACGTAGTTTTAAAATCCTGATTATACTTGTTTTTTAAAGCATTTAAGCTCATTTCAGGCAACATTTAAGCATAAAGTAACCTGAAAACCCATGGCTGATACCAAAGGGTGCATTCCCATTTTTCCGGTCGCAGTTCTAACTCTTTGATTTGCAAAAATATTATTTTTGACCCAATTTATTGCCGACTTAAAAAAATCAATAAATTATAGACGGTACCAGGAAAATGGGAATGCGCCCTTTGAAATTTTGTCCCGGCTTAGGTGGGTAGCCTCAATTTAAATTTAAAAAGGTTTTGGCGTTATTAATTTCTTCTGAAATAATGGGGTTAAATTCAGCCAGTCTATCAAGAGAGATGTCTGTTTTTTCCAGAAGAGGCATGAATGAGGGGGATATTGTTTGCAATAAATTGTCCCAATTTATGGGTTGATTATCTGCTTTACATGCATTTGAATAGATGTCAGCCAATTCGATGATGGAGGCAATTTCACCAGTGGGTTTGTTCTTATTTCTGGTGTCATGATGAAAGATCAGTGCCTCTTTGATGGAATCACCCAGTTGCCATTTTTCAGCAATCATTTTTCCAGCCATACAATGGGTAAATCCTAACAAGGCATTTTCGATGAGACAAATATCTGTTTGCTTGTTAATTGATATTTGTACGATTTGGGCATAAATTTTAGGAAATTGTTGAACCAACGGAACCTTACCAAGATCATGCATCAGACCTGCCAGAAAAAACAGCTCTTGTTCCGTTGAAGGAATCCCCATTTCCCTGGCTATTAATTTTGCCGTAACTCCTACATGGATGGAATGTGTCCAAAAAAAATCCATATCCATTGCATTCCCCCCTGGGGAATTGTTTATGCATTTAACAATGACTGAACTCAATACAATATTTTTTATGGTATTAATGCCAAGGATAATAATTGCTCGGGTAAGGGAGGTTACATTGCTGCGCCGTGCATAATAAGCGGAGTTAATGAGTTGCAGAACCTTTCCGGTGAGAACAGGATCCAGTGAAATAACACGGTTAAGGTCATTGGGGGAGGGCATGGGTGTGTTGCATATCTGCATGACTTTTGCTGCAGTGGTGGAAAGGCTGGGCATCTCAAGAATATAGGTATGAATTTTTTTGTATGCAGCGTCTTTGTTGATTTGTGCCATATAAGCCTTGTACTTTTTTGCAAGTATACCCGATGATCAAACTGTTGGAATTGTTTTCCGAGAAAACAATAATTCCCTAATCAAAATTAAGACCTAATAAAGGGTATTGAAACGATTGCTACTTTAGGCTATAAAATCAAGCATTTATATCAAGGTTGAGTTTTTGATGTTTTTGATTTTAACACCTTGAAATAATTACTATTTTAAAAATATTTTTCAACACCCTTTAATAATAAACTATTTACTATAACCTGTGTGTCATGTAAGGTCAAGATAGCACTTTAAATTGATATATTTGATATAGTCCCCACGGGAGCAGGTGTGCTGATAAGTACCCATACATATGTTTTTCGGTATTCCACAGCCATATATCATTGATATTTATGGGTGCTCGGATACTTACGGGGTCATAAGCATTACCAGCCATGAAAAACTGACTGCACAGATTAAAATTTTGCAACCTGTGCGGGTAGCCCTTTGCTGACCCGATTGAAGCAGCATTTCCATGCTATTTGTAATCTAACGATACAAATAGAAGGCTAAATTTGGTCTATTTGCCTTGCCAAACACTGCGGATAATTGCTACCCGCACAGGTCGAAATTTTTTGGCATCCTTCATATGACCCCCAAAGTACTTTACAGTCTTTTGGGAAAAAGTCTCTGCAAATGGGGAATGGTCTAAAAAAGTGTAAAGTCCCTTTGGAGAATGCCAATTTTTCATTCATAAATTGTAATATGGATAATGAACAAATGTCACCAAAAGATTATCAACAAAAAGATGTAACAGAGCTTCAAAAAAAATGGTCTGAAGAGAAACAATGCCTGATGCGTATCATCAGCACTTATGGCATGATTGCCGAATTATTTCCTGAGCATGCAAATGAAGTAAACTGTATAAAATCATTACTGAAAGACGAAACTTCCCTGCCCCAGAAATCCATAGAAAATTCTATAACAATCCTACGCAAACAAATTTTTGCAAAGGAAGTATCTGGGAGGACTGCATTACCCCGGGCAGATCAAAAGAATGTTCAAATTGACGCATTAACTATCCAAATTACAGAAACCCTGCGCATGCTCAGGCGGGTGACCTATTTCTTTTTAGAAGGATTTTATCCTCTGGAAGGGGATCTTGCAAAAAAGGCATCTGCTATTCGCATTGAAGTGCGACCGGATATTTCAATGGAGGTGATTGGCCAGCAGATAGAAGATTTTAGCAGTTACAGTGTGGCATTGAAACAAAAAATATTTACGGATCTCATATCAATAAATGAGATATTTATGGATTTGTTAAAACAGGTCCAAATGGTTGAGGAGCTCACTCAAAATGAATTTAACACCGATGTCCGCGCCAAAGAATTTCAAAATTTTGAGGAGACCATTGGTGAAGAAATGGGTGCCATCACCCAGGCGTTTAAATTTAAAAAAAATATCAATGATCTCAAAACGGCAGTGATTAAAAAATTGGGAAATATCAAAAAGATCATTGCCCTTAAAAAACAGACTGAGGGTAAACAACTCAAACAAGCCAATGAAAAAATCAATCGGTTAAAAAAGAAAATTGTTGATGTTCAGTCTGATGCCAAAAAAATATTTGTCAAGGCAGAGGAATTTCAACAGGCCGCTTTTTACGACGGACTCACAGAGATCCATAATCGCAAATCCTTTGACCTGGAACTGGATCGTTCCATTAGCGCTTTATCCGAAGGGGGAAGGCTGGCCCTTATTCTGATTGATGTCAATTATTTTAAGTGGATAAATGATACATTCGGTCATGTTGCAGGAGATAAAGTCCTTAAAGTTATTGCGGATAATTTAAAAAAGAATTTCCGTCAATCGGATTTTGTGGCCCGGTATGGGGGCGATGAATTTGTTGTGCTGGTGGATGGACTCGATCCTGAGAATATTCAGGCCAGTATTGATCGATTTAAAACCCGCTTAAAGACCATAAAGTTTATTTCTCATACCCATAAAACAAATATTAAAGTTGAAATCAGCGCAGGGCTTTCCATGGCAAGACCTGATGATTCAAGTGCAGCCCTCTTACACCGGGCTGACCAAGCTATGTATGAAGATAAAAAAAACGCCACCCCTCCCTCTTTGGATACGGCAAAAGAGTAGGGGGGACTTATGGATAGAAAAAAAGCATATCAATTGCTGGGGATCCTGCCCGGGGATTCCCTGGAAAATGCAAAGGCAAAGTACAGAATCAAGGCAAAACAATGTCATCCAGATCGTTTTGGTCATGATCCAAGGTTAATGAAGGCGGCTGAAATTGAAATGACCCAGATTAATATCGCATATCAGGTGGCCTGCACACAGTTAAAATCCAACAAAAAAACTTCGGACATTAACCATGGGATTCAACAGAACAAACGCCTTATTCCATGGGTCTCCTGGTTTCATTGGAGTATGAAAGTTGGTAAACCTTTGTTGCAAAAGGCAGTGGGGCTCTGGTTGGGTACTCGGCCCGTTCCCGGAACTAAATCACAGCCCCCGGATAAACCCACCCGGGGGACTCATCCCCATATGAACCCTAAAAAAAGTTTTGATGAGATACTACAGCAAAAGGTAGCAGACATAAAGAAAAGACCGTTATTGTAAAGAATAAGTCTCTTGTTGGGTTCAAGGGTTTTACCGGGGATAGCTGGCAAAGTCAGGGGAGAAGTGCTTTTCGTTCATCCATGGAAATTTGTTGGGATTCCGGGATCAAACGCTTTTTATCATAACAGGTGCGGTTGCGCCCTGTTTTCTTTGCTTTATACATGAACGCATCTGCTCGTTCAATGAACTGTGTTGCATTGTCCTTCTTGTATCCGCTATATTCCTCCACCCCAAAGCTTGCCGTGAGAGTAATGGATTGATTTTTTAAGATAAGGGGGCTTGTTTCCAGTTTCCATCTGAGTCTTTCCGCCATCTTGACGGCACTGCTAAGCTTTTCGTTGGGTAAAATAAACACAAACTCCTCTCCACCATATCTGCATGGAAAATCCATTTTTCGAATATTTTCTTTTAAAATTCTACTGGCCCATCGGAGGGCTTTATTTCCAGATTCATGACCAAATTGGTCATTGATCCTTTTGAAAAAATCAATATCAGCCATGATGATACTGGTGGGAAGACCGGAACGCATTGTTCGTTCCATTTCACAATCCAGGGTGTTCATGAGAAAGGAGTAGTTATAGTATCCTGTGAGTTCATCTTTTATGGATAAAGATCTAAGATGTTCACACTCTTTTTTTAAACGGAGATAGTCGTCATAAATTTGACACGACTTCATGTCTGCCGGGCACCTTACTAATTCATCCAGTTCCACCATATCCTCCTGGTTTTTGATGTTCAGGTTTTTTTCCGGCCGGTTTTGTGAAAACTGGGTCATAGAGCATCTCTATTTAAAAATTAAGTTGTATAAAAACAAGGTTTTATCTCCATGCACACTAACTCAAGATGACACAAAGTAATTGCTTTGATACTATAATTGTAATGGTTTGTCAAAAAAAGTATTTATTGACGGCCCCTTCGCCAAAGTTAACGGAACCCACCAAATCAAAAATTTTGAAGGGGACTTCTTAGTTAAAATTTAAAATGGAGGGATGGCATTGAAGGGGATAAAAATAAAACTGGATCTTCAGGAACACTGCATACAAACAGAGATAAAAAACATATATAATCATCGGATATCAGTGGCGCTGAAACAAGGGCTTACAGATGAGCTGGAAAGAGAGATTGAAGGCTTGAAGACGGCCCTGGAAACCTTTGATTTTGGCAAGTTGAGATCACACCACCGACAGCTTGCCGGTGGTGCAAATCAATGGGCCATTCTCAAAATAGGACTCAATGGTGTACCAAAAATTGAATTACCCGGTGGGGGCCACACCCTACGCCATGAGACCAGATGACATTTGTGTGGGTGCTTAGGGACTTGCCCGAGTATAAACTACCACCATGCCCAGTTTAATATATCGATATTGCATGATAAAAAAATTTAACTTGGTAGTTTATTTTCGTCCACGTCCCTTACTCATCCGCTGGCGGAATCATCATTACCGGAATTCTGGAGCGTTTTAAAATACTTTTGGCACGATGCCCAAGGGATTTTGAGTCTGTAAACATGGTTTTGTTTGAGCCCAGCACAATGAGGTCACACCCTTCTTCCTGGGCGGTTTCCAGGATGGTGTCCACCACATGACCCTCTTTGACAAGGATATTTTCCACGGCGTATCTGCACTCTTCGTTCTGTGCCGCATCGGAAAAGGTGCCAAGTGCCTGGTGAATGGTGGACAATTCACTTTTTTTGCCGATGAGGGTGGCCCTGGCATCATGTTTATGCTTACTGTGGAGCATTTCCCACTGCTCTTTGCCAAGCAGTCCCTTGAGTCTTGAATCCAATGATTCAGGCACGCTTTCCATGACGTGTAAAAGGGTAATTCCTCCCTTGTAACGGGCTGCCATATTTGCAGCATAGGCAAAGGCATGCCTACAGTTGTTGCTCAGATCCGTTGCAAATAAAATTTTCTTAAAATCTCCCTTCATGATTTTCTCCTTTACATTATGGTATATTTGTATCTTGTGAGTTGTAAATTCTCTGGATTTGGTCAGCTATTATTTTTTTTTATAAGAAAGTCTCACCAACATGCTGGAATTAAAAGACTTTCATTTTTCGTTGTGGCTGGTTTCACAGCCATCTATGTTATAAAAAAGAGTAGGCCTAACATTCTTTCATATTTCGTTGTGGACAGGCCGGGGCCAGAATACGGTCTACCCGTGGCAGTTATAAGGAATTATGACTGACAAGGTTTGTATAATATTAGCGGTAATATGGTTTGTGTTTCGTATTTGTCAATGTTAAAAAGAATAAAAAAATAAAAATGCCAGAAGCCAAGCTTGGCATCTCCTCACAAGTTCAGATAAGTGGCTGACATGATGACCCATAAAATAAAGAGAATGGTAATGAGCATTAAAAGTATGGAAATCAAATAATGCCACCAAGCTTCTTCTCGGATTTCATGGTATCCCAGCAGCCATCCCAAAGCAATTCCAGCAATAAGACCGCCCCCATGGCCCCAGTTATTGATACTGGGAATGGCAAGCCCAAATATAATAAGACTGAACACCCATCCCATGGTCTGCTTGTACACTGCCTGTCCAAAAGCGCCTCCCTTGGTTTTTCCAAAGTAAAGGGTGGCACCGATGAGACCGCATATGGACGCAGATGCCCCAATGGTGATACTGACCCCGGCAATATAGGACAGATAAAATCCGGCAATTCCGCTTATGGTATATATAATGAACATCCGGTGGAGCCCATAGGCCCCCATGACCAGATGCCCGATTTGTACCAGGGCTGTCATGTTAAAAATTATGTGTAAAAGGCTTCCATGGAGCCAACTTGCCGTGATCAATGACCACCATTCCTGGTAATGATTGATGGGAATGGTACCAGTGGCTCCCATGAAAATCAAGGTATTGGTGGACGGAGAAAACGCAGTAAATGGATTAATGGAAAAATCTGTGTGCTGGCCACTGAAAACAAGGCATGCCAGAAACATGATTCCATTAAATCCGATGATGGCCCGGATCAGTTGACGGGGGGTGGGACTGGGAAGACGCATGGGTGGATAAAACCTCCAGGAAAACCGTTATCCCACTGGGGGGGCGTTTGTTGACTGCTCGATGTCCACGGCATTGAGGTATTCTTTGATACCGCCAAGGGTCATGGTGAACAATTTGGTGCCGGTGAGGATCACGGTGGCATCATCATGGCACTGGCAGGTATCGGCAAAGGCCGGGCCCATTATCCAGGAGGGGTCTGTTCCTTCTG
>CAYSSE010000060.1:0-18765 GCA_964433355.1 uncultured Desulfocicer sp. | reverse complement strand
ATTGTGCCGTCTACGGTTCCGGCCGGGCCCATTGCCCATCGGGGGGGGGGGGGGGCGGCATGATAGCATTTTCAATCTTCGTTGTGGGCAGTCTGTGGCCAAAATGTGGTCTGCCCGTGGCAGTGATTTAAAACTCATTCCTAAGCCTCTGAGTGGAAAAATGGGAATGCGTTTTTGATGACATCTGGTTTGACATTTTATTAAGGTGCCCTTAATATCCCCTTCCTATGAAAGAGATACTTCCTATGAAAGAGATAAAAAAAATAGAAAAATTGCTGAGCCGGGTGATGTGTGTGGATCGGCCCCATTTAATCCGGGGACTTCGTGGATTGAAAAAAAAGGGGACGGGGAACCAGGATGTCGGAAAAAAAGAAAAACAAGCTGCCCTGCTTTTAAAAAAGGCCAAGCGTTCAGCAGACCTGCGGGCTGCCCGTGTCAGGGCCATGCCCAAGATTGTGGAATTTCCTGATCTGCCCATCACCCATAAAAAAGATGAAATTGTCCATGCCCTGAAACATCACCCGGTGGTGATCATTGCCGGAGAGACCGGTTCGGGTAAAACCACCCAGATTCCTAAGTTTTGCATGGAAGCGGGCAGGGGGGCGGCAGGCAGAATCGGGTGTACCCAGCCCCGGCGCATTGCAGCCATCACAGTGGCCAAACGTCTGGCAGAAGAGTTGGGTGAGGAGTTGGGGCAGTCTGTGGGGTATAAAATCCGCTTTGATGACCGATCCAGCCAGAACGCCATTGTCAAGGTGATGACCGATGGCATCCTGCTTGCAGAAACCCAGAAAGATCCCTTCTTAAACGACTATGATACCCTTATTGTGGACGAGGCCCACGAGCGGAGCCTTAACATTGATTTTACCCTGGGCATTCTCCGGGATCTGGTGCGAAAACGTCGGGATTTAAAGCTTGTCATCACCTCTGCCACCATTGACACGGAAAAATTTTCCAAAGCCTTTGATGATGCCCCGGTGATAGAGGTGTCCGGCAGAATGTACCCGGTTGATTTACGCTATATGCCGGTGCAGAACCATGATGATCCAGACCAGGATGATCAAGGATATGTAGAGGCGGCTGTGGACGCCGTGGATATGATCCACCGGGAGTCCCGCCAGGGGGATATTCTGATGTTCATGCCCACAGAGCAGGATATCACTGAATCCATTGAGCTGTTGCGGGGACGTCAATACCCCGGGGTAACTGTGTTGCCGCTTTATGCCAGGCTGTCGGCCCATGAACAGGCCAGGGTGTTTTCCCGGGGACCGGGACGTAAGATCATTGTGTCCACCAATGTGGCAGAAACTTCCCTGACCATTCCCGGCATTAAGTATGTGGTGGATTCAGGTCTTGCAAGAATTCCCCATTACTCCCCCAGAACCCGGACAACGGCCTTGCCGGTGTCCCCCATTTCACGCAGCAGTGCAGACCAGCGAAAGGGCCGTTGTGGACGAGTTTCCAATGGTATCTGTATCCGGCTCTATGATGAGGCAGACTATGGATCAAGGGCATTGTTTACCTCCCCTGAGATTCTTAGAAGCAATCTTGCCGAAGTTATTCTTAGAATGATTTCCCTGGGGTTGGGAGATGTCTCCTCGTTTCCCTTTATTGATGCGCCCGCAGGTAAATCCATCAAGGACGGATTTGATACCCTGCTGGAACTGGGAGCCATCTGCCTGAAAAAGAAAACAGGGAAAAAGGTCTATGCATTAACGGGAAAAGGGCGGATCATGGCGGGTATTCCCGTGGATCCCAAGCTTTCCAGAATTCTCATTGAAGCCGATGAGAGAGGGTGCCTTGAAGAGGCTGTCATCATTGCCTCTGCCCTTTCCATTGCTGATTTAAGGCAGCGGCCCCAGGATAAATCCCAGCAGGCAGATCAAAAGCACGCCATCTTTAAAGATCCGGCATCGGATTTTATCACATTGTTGAACATCTGGAAGGCTTGCCAGGGGGCAGAAAAGACCCTGAAATCCCGCAACGGTGTCCGCAAGTTTTGCAAGGAGCATTATCTCTCCTTTAAACGTCTGCGGGAGTGGAAGGATATCCATGGTCAGATTATGTCTGTACTCCGGGAGCATGGCATCACCGGAAAAAACAAGATGGCTTTGCCATCAGGCACCAAGGGGCTCAAGTCAAAGGAGTTTGATATTGGGGGGCCTTTGTACATTGAACTCCATAAATCCTTGTTGTGCGGATATCTTGCCAACATTGCCCATAAAAAAGAAAAACATCTTTTCCAGGCGGCCAAGGGACAGGTAGCCATGATTTTCCCCGGGTCTGGGATTTTTAACAAGGCCGGGAACTGGATCGTTGCCGCTGAGTTTGTGGAGACCAGCCAACTCTTTGCCAGGACTGCTGCCACCATTGATCCTGATTGGCTGGAGGAGTTGGCAGGGACTCTTTGTACCCGCACCCACTCTTCCCCCCACTGGGAAAAAAAACGAGGGGAGGTGGTGGCAACAGAGCAGGTGTCCCTTTTTGGACTGGTCATTGTTCCGGAAAGGCGGGTTTCTTATGGTTCCATAAATCCGGATGAGGCCGGTGATATTTTTATCAGAAGCGCCCTGGTGGAGGGGGAGGTGCCCCGGCGGTTGCCATTTATGGATCACAACCAGGAACTGATGGATGGATTAAGCAAACTGGAGGAAAAGACCCGAAAACGGGATATCCTGGCCTCGGATGATGAAATATTCTTCTTTTATAAAGAGCGGCTGGAACAGCCTTTTTTTAATCTGAAAACCTTTGCCAGATATCTTAAAGAACGGGGTGAAGATGCATTTTTGCGCATGAGTCTTACGGATTTGCAGAAAAGTCAGCCGGATGAGGCACATCTTGCCTCCTTGCCTGACACCCTTCAGATGGGGATGAGTCAATTTGAGTTGGAATATGGGTTTGATCCCGGGGCCGAACACGATGGGATTACCTTAAAAGTTCCGGCCATGTCTGCAGAATCGGTGGAAAATGCCTCCCTTGAATATTTAGTACCAGGTCTTTTTAAGGAAAAAATAACGGCATTGATCAAAAATCTTCCCAAAAAATACCGGGTGATGCTCATGCCGATATCCACCAAGGCCCAGATTATTGTAAAAGAGATGCCCCATCGCGACAGGCCCTTGTTTTCCGAACTCAGTCAGTTTGTCAACCGGCGGTTTGGTGTTAATGTGCCCGCATCTGCTTGGTCTGACAAAGGACTTGAAGATCATTTGAAAATGCGGATTTCCATCCGGGATGAAAAGGACCGGGAGATTGCGGCATCCCGGGATCGAACGGTTTTAAAAACGTTTTCAGATACCATGCGCCCCAAGGAAGATGCCTTTGAAAAGGTGTGCGCAGAATATGAAAGGGAGAATATTGTCTCCTGGAGCCTGGGGGATCTGCCTGATTCTATACCCGTTGAGGCGGTAGAAGGATACACCTATGGGGTCTATCCTGCCCTGACCCGGGAGGGGGATACGGTGCATCTTCGTCTTTTTAAAAAGCAGAGTGCGGCCCGGGGATCTCACCGGGAGGGAGTTATGGCGCTTTATGAAATCATTTATGAAACAGACGTCAATGCCCTGAAAAAAGATCTGAAACGGGCCCGGAATGTTAAAGCCCACGCTTCCCTGGTGGGGGGGAACCTTTCCTTTGACAGCGCATTATTTAATTGTGTGATGCGGCATCTTTTTTTAAAAGAAATTCGTACCCAACATGATTTTGAAGACCATGCCAGCCGTACCATTCCCCAATTGTACGGCATTGGCCAAACGTTGATTTCAGAAGTGGGCCAATTGTGCGAAGCCCATGATAAAACACAGGATATTTTAAAACAAATCCAGCTGAAAAATATCAGTCGGCCCCAGGTAACAAAATGGGTGGAAGATCTTAAGGTGGCTGTAACAGCTCTTATTCCCAATGGATTTTTGGAAATGTACACTTTGGAGAAAATACCCCATCTCAGACGGTATGTCATGGCCATTGGCATTCGGGCCCAGCGGGGTATGGTGGATTTTAATCGTGATCAGCAAAAGGCAGCCGCCGTGGAAAAATATACCACCCGGTTAAATGACATGCTCAACACCCTTTCCGTGGAATCCTCCCGGGAAAAGGCAGATGCCATTGAGGCGTTTTTTTGGATGATCGAGGAATATAAGGTCTCTCAGTTTGCCCAGGAATTAAAAACACCCGTAAAAATATCCCCCAAGCGGCTGGATGAACGGTGTCGGGCGATATCCCTTATGGTGTAGTGTTCCAGATAACAGATAGGGGTTTGGAGGTTTGGTAAAGCGAAAAACACAATGGTGTAATGCCGCCCCCGACGGCTGCCCTGACCGGAACGGGAACGTCGGGGGGTATTTTTGCCCTTTTAGGCTAAATCACAGAAACTGCGGGCAAGTGTGTCCTCAGACAGAGTCTGTGCTTCTTAACGCCTAAAAGGGCAAAAATCCTCCCCCTTTGGTTCCCAATGTTCCGCTCAGGTCAGCCGTCGGGGGCTCTGCTGTCGGTGCTCCTGTGCTACATTTTCTTACTACAATCAGATTCAATGGGAATAAAAGCTCGGAAGGGCGGCTTCCCGGTCAAAGCACCGTTGGCCCTCGTCCAATTTTCCCCGTTTGATGCAGCCTTGGCCGTAAATGGCATATTTTTTCCTTAGTACGGTGATAGCTGCCTTTTGCTGGGGGGGGCTGAGAGTATCGCCTTTGAGAAGAGCCTCAATGGACTGTATCCTATATTTGTCGAGGGAGTGGGCCGAGGAGAGTTGATCCGAGTGGCCCCCCTGCTTGATGGTGCAGGGCTGATCCACCAGAAAAATGGGCATGTCCGTGGCTGTCCTTAACCAGAGATCGTAATCTTCACAGGCGGGTAGGGTCTCATCAAAATAGCCTTTGATTTGAAAAAATTGACAGCGCATCATCACCGCTGAAGGGCTTACCAGACAAAGTTCCAGGGAGGATTCAAATATCATTCCCGATGATTTTTTATGCTTGAATTTGGGATTTACCCTTTTCCCGTTGCGTATCCATATTTCTTCCGTCTGGCAGATCATGGCTTGGGGGTGGTGCTGGAAAAAGTCCACCTGGCATGTTATTTTATCCGGTGTCCAGCGGTCATCGGAGTCCAGAAAGGCCACAAAATCACCGCTGCTTTGTCGGATGCCAAAATTTCTTGCCGCGCTGACCCCTGTATTTTTTTGGTGTAATAGTGTAATGTTGTCCATGTAAGGTTCAAGCACTTGGCTGGTGTTGTCCGTTGAGCCGTCGTCCACCACAATGATTTCCATGGCAGGGTATTTTTGATCTATCACCGATGTCACAGCTTCCGCCAGACACCAACCCCTGTTAAATGTGGGGATGACGGCGGTGACAAGGGGCATGTTTTTTATGAGTTTCATGGGCATCTCTTACCACAAATCGTATACTTTTTCTAATAAATTCAGGTAATCCTTGACTTGGTAACTCAAATAAAATAATCATCACAAAAAGCGGATAATACAATTATTTATTTTATGAATTGTGTTCTTCTTTTGACTGGAAAAAAGGTCGTGTATCATCCAAGTTAGGTACTGTCTTTGGGCATCCTTCATATGACCATAGAAGTGCTTTACAGTCTTTTGGGAAAAAGCCCCTGCAAATAGGGAGTGCCCTAAAAAAGTGTAAAGTATTTTTGAAGGATGCCTGTTTTTGATACAGTCCTTTTCCGGAATATTTAAATCCTGTGTGAAAGCGTTATTATGGTAAGCCCATTCAAACGGTTGAGTGGGGTGCCGGGAACAACGTGGTTCCAGCTTTCATACTTATTAATGCCCTAAAACGGCATGGACAGACACTAAGAGGAGTGTATGGCAAGGCTTAAACTAAAGGAACATGTCATAAATAGAGACTGGTGTAAGGGCTGCGGAATATGTGTGGATTTCTGCCCCAAACAGGTTCTTGAACTTGATTCCAAGGAAAAAGTTATTGCAGCAAGACCAGAGGATTGCATCTGCTGTAAATTATGTGAACTAAGGTGCCCTGATCTTGCAATTGAGGTGCTTACTGACCAGGATGATAAAAATGACTGATAAAATAAAATTTGTCCAGGGAAGTGAGGCATGTGTAGAAGGGGCACTGTATGCAGGTGTTAATTTTTTTGCAGGGTACCCCATTACCCCGTCCACGGAGATTGCCGAGGTGTTGTCCAAGCGTCTACCGGAAACGGGGGGAAAATTTATCCAAATGGAGGATGAAATTGCCTCCATGTGCGCCATCATCGGGGCATCATTAACCGGACATAAGGTCATGACCGCCACCAGCGGGCCGGGGTTTTCCCTGAAGCAGGAGGCCCTTGGGTACGCCTGCATGGCAGAGATCCCCTGCGTGATTGTCAATGTCCAGCGTGGGGGGCCTTCCACGGGTAACCCCACCCACGTCAGTCAGGGGGATATCAACCAGGCCAGATGGGGAACCCATGGGGACCATTCCATCATTGCCCTGACCGCCTCCAACCATCAAGATGTGTTTGCCATGACCGTGGACGCATTTAACCTGGCCGAAACCTATCGAACCCCTGTGGTACTCCTCTTTGATGAGGCAGTGGGCCACATGCGGGAAAAATTGATCATTCCGGAAGAGGGTGAGATTCCCCGGGTGGATCGTCTGAGAACCTCCCTTGGCAAGGGGGTTGATTATCATCCCTACCTGCCCCGGGAAGATGGCCGTCTTCCCATGTCCGATTTTGGGGGGGATCATCGATACAATGTAACGGGTTTGTTCCATGATATGTGGGGGTTTCCCTCCAACAACCCCAAGGTGGTCAGTGGACTGCTCCACCATCTCAACGATAAAATTGAAAACAACGTACACAACATCACCCGGTATAAAGAGCATTTCATGGAAGATGCCGAATATGTCCTTATCTCCTATGGTGCCTCTGCTCGATCTGCCATTCACATTGCCACCAACCGCCGGGCCCGGGGGGAGAAAATGGGGGTTCTGGAGTTGCAATCCATCTGGCCTTTTCCCGAAGCCATGATCCGGGAAAAATGTGCCAATGCCAAAGCTGTGCTGGTGGTTGAAATGAACATGGGGCAAGTGATGCGTCATGTAAAGGCCGCCGTGGATCGGCCAGAAAAGGTATTTCTTGTGAACCGCATAGATGGAAAATTGATCACACCGACGGATATCAAATCACTCCTTCGGGTTATCCAGGGAAGGGGGGTGTAACATGAGTGTAAAAAATTATATCAGGGAACGGTTTTTTCCCCATATGTGGTGCCCGGGATGTGGGCATGGAACCATATTGAACTGCCTTTTGCGGGCTGTGGATCAGCTGCAACTGGACAAAAAAGATCTGGTCATGACCTCTGGCATTGGGTGTTCCGCCCGGATTTCTGGCTATGTGGATTTTCATTCCCTTCACACCATTCATGGCCGGGCCCTTGCCTTTGCCACCGGAGTTAAGCTGAGCAAACCGCAACTCAAACTCATCGTTCCCATGGGGGATGGAGACGCCCTCGCCATTGGGGGGAATCATTTTATCCATGCGGCAAGACGAAATATTGACATCACCGCCATTGTGATGAACAACCGGATTTATGGCATGACCGGGGGACAGTATTCTCCCTTGTCAGGCCCCGGGAAAAAAGCCACCACCGCTCCCTATTCCACCATTGACAATGACTTTGATGTGGTGAAACTGGCCACGGCTGCCGGAGCCTCTTTTGTGGCCCGATCAACGGCCTATCACGTCCTTGAAACCGTGGATGTCCTGAAAAAAGCCATTGAGCATAAGGGCTTTTCCGTGGTGGAAATCCTCTCCCAGTGTCCCACCCACTATGGGCGTAAAAACAAGGAGGGAAATGCCTCCCAGATGCTGGAAATTCAAAAAAACACCACGGCAAAACTGGGTTCCAAAGCCCTGGAAAAAAATCCCCTGCTGATTCCCCGGGGTATTTTTGTGGACAATGACGCACCTGAGTATTGCCAGGAGTATGATAAAGTGGTTGAAAGAGCCATGAAGGGGAGAAACGCATGAAACGAACCAGATTGATTTTTTCAGGATCCGGAGGCCAGGGCGTCATCACCGCCGCCATTATTCTGGCCGAAGCCGCTGTTATTCATGAAGGAAAAAACGCCACCCAGTCCCAGACCTATGGGGCCGCAGCCCGGGGAGGTTCCACCCGGAGTGATGTGATCATCTCCGATGGTGACATCATGTTTCCCGAGGTGAATCAAGCCAATATTCTGGTGTGCCTCACCCAGGAAGCGTACACCACCTATAAAGATTTAGTCCGGCCCGGCGGCATCGTCATCACGGATTCGCGTTTTGTGACCACCACCAAAAAGGTGGATGCCAAGCAGATCGAGCTTCCCATGTACCAGACCGTGATGGAAGAAATCGGCAAACCCATTGTCTTTAATGTCTGCATGCTGGGGGCCGTTCTTGGGGTGACTGAAGTTTTGAAACCACCGTCGGTGATGGAAATTTTGAAATCAAGGGTTCCCGAAGATTTCATTGAGATGAACCAGAAGGCCCTGGATCTTGGCATGGATCTTGGAGCCATGCGGGCAATTTGATTCCCTTAAAATTGATATTGGGGTCCCATTATTTTGTCTATTTTGGGACCCTGGGAATTTTTCTTCCCTACTTTAATCTGTTTTGCCATCACCTCGGTTTTTCAGGGATGGAGATTGGTGTCCTCTCCACCGTGAAAACTGCCGGGGTGGTGATTTTTCCCGTATTATGGGCCATGGCAGCGGATAAGCTTAATGCCCGCAAATCCATTCTGCTATTTTGTTCCCTTGCCAGTGCCTTGGTGTGGTTCTTTCTTTTCTTTTCCCGGGAATTTATTCCCATCCTGATCATTCTTGCCGTCCATTCAATCTTTTTTTCACCCATTATTTCCTTTGTGGAAGCCTTTGCCATGGATATTCTGGGGGCTGAAAAGAAAAAATATGGGGCCTCCCGGGCCTGGGGTTCCATTGCCTTTATTTTGATGGCCGTGGGACTTGGACGCATATTGTCCGATACCTCAACAACGCTTATTATTCCTCTCATTTTGGCCGGTGGCTGTCTTCAGTTTCTTCTGGGGCTGGGCATGCCAAAGGGAGAAAAAAAAATGCGAAAAAGCCCTTCCGGATTCGGGTTGAGCACTTTTTTTTCCCTTAATACCAGCTTGTTTCTCCTGGCGGCCTTTCTCATGCTGGTGAGCCATGGGGCCTATTATGGTTTTTTTTCCATTTACCTGGATGACATGGGGCTCTCCACCGGATTTATCGGTATGGCATGGGGCCTGGCGTCCCTTGCCGAGATTGGTGTTATGGCGGGCTCTGATCGGATTTTCAGGCATTTTAAAATTCGCAGTGTCTTGGTGTTCTCCTTTGGGGCGGCCATGCTCCGCTGGTGGATATTGTTTGTGACCTCATCTTCCATGGTGATTCTTTCTTCCCAGTTGCTCCACGCCTTTTCCTATGGGGCCTTTCATGTGGCAAGTATCCTGGCCATTGAAAGGCTTTCACCCCAGGGGGGGAAAACCATTGGACAGGCCATGAACAACGCGGTCACCTATGGGGCAGGCATGATGGTAGGGTTCTTTTTCAGCGGTTTGTTTTATGATACCTGGAAGGGATATCTCTTTCTGGCAAGCGCTGGTATTGCCATGGCAGGAGGGGTTTTGATGGTTTTTCTTTACTGGAAGAATGCGTTTTCTGAATAAGCGCCACATGCAGACTACCGGTTCGATGGGTTTAAGATCTAAATCCTTAAATTTCATTTCAAATCATATTTGTTACGTTAAATGGCATATTTTCTTCAATCATCTTAAGTGATATGCCCCCAAATCATTATTTCACCCTCATTTATAACTTACATTTTGCACCTTTTGTACATGATTTTATGAATTACGTTGATCTCGCAGTTTGGGGTACGATTGAATGTGAAAAAAGCCACCATTCAAACGATACGGGGACATTTCCATCAGCCGTGATGTTAAAGCCGAATACAATTTGTTTACAGTCTGGTCGATGATCTTTATTAAACCCGTTTTTAAGCTTAACGGCTTCAGGATATTCATCCTTATAAGAACCCTTAAAAGTAATGGATGTGCTGTCGTTATGAATTCGATTTGTTTCGAGTTGGTGTATTTTGATGGCATTTATGGACAACTCAGTCATGAGGGCTTTTCGATCTGCATCGAAAAGCCTATCAAGATTCTTGGCAAGTTGATCATCATTGTAATCTGAAGCATTTCTGCCTGATTCACTTATGCCATCCATGTAATTTAATAGTATAGGAATTTCCATTTTATGAACTGTTAAATCAACGGGTTGTAAAAAGCCCGCCCAAAGGGCGCTAAGTTCATAATGGTAAACCCCCGGCTATGCTGGGGAGACTTCCAAAGTTTGACATTTGCGGGAGTGTCATAATACTACAGCGACATTTAGGTGTTTGCATAAGAAAATGTCCCTTGACCTATGATTAATGCTGATCCAGTACATTAGAACCAATTATCATGAGGTTTTTAGAGATGCATGAAGCCAAAGCCAAATACTGCCATTGGCAAGAATAGTTAATTCCCAACAAACGAATTGTTTAAGATAGCCTTGCCACCTTTAGGTGGTTCACGCTTTTAAGACCGCTTTGAGCGGTTCACAATACAAGCCTTCGGCTCTGCCGGAGGTCGTTGACTAATTTTACGACTGTATAATAGAGTTTTTGTGTATTTCAAATGAGATCGTTCTTAAAGGTAGATTCTGCCTTTGAAACGTTAAAAGGGTAAAAAAATTATGAACTTAGATGTTGGCAATTTAGAAGCACCTGTATTCAGACCTCCTTCGGAGTGGGATGCATTATTAATCAAGGTTACAAACGGATGTACACACAGGTGTACATTTTGCTCCATGTATTTGACAAAAAAATTCTCAATGCGCAAGGACATTGAGGAGATCAAGAAAGATATTCATAAGGCCGGAGAAATGTTCGGAAGCCGGGTGGAAAAAATATTCTTTGAAGACGGGAATGCATTTGTCGTGAAAGCAGATATCCTCGTTGAATTGACCAAATATTGTTATGAGCAGCACCCGAATTTGAGGAAGGTCAGCGCCTATGCCCATGTCCAAGATATCCTCAACAAGTCTGATGAGGATTTAAAACGGCTTGCCGACGTCGGTTTTTCAATGGTTTATGTCGGCATTGAAAGCGGGAACGACCAGGTACTCAAAGACTGCAACAAAGGAGCGACCCAGGACGACTATGCACTGGCTGCCCAGAAATGTCACCGGGCAGGAATTGACTGGTCCGGAATTTTCCTGTTGGGCCTTGCTGGCAACGATCCTGTAAAAAGCCATAGCCATGCTGTTGACTCAGCAAAATTGATAAACCGTATGGCACCCTCCATTCCAAGGAAGTGGTATATTTCCCCGCTCACATTGGAGATGACACCGGGGTCAGGGATACTGGCGCAGAATTTAAAAAATAAATTCCAGCCATGCACCTCAACCCAGATTCTGGAGGAATTGTATACGCTGATAGATCATACCGATGATGACCTGACAGGCTGTATATTCAACACCAACCATGCGTCCAACTATCTGAGTTTAAAAGGTGAGTTGGGGAAAGATAAAAAAAAGTTTCTAAGACGGGTTGAAGACGGTATCAAAAATCCGGCGGTGAGGCGGCCTGAATATATGCGTGGATTGTAAACAGTAAGGGAACATGACACGTTGTTCATTGTGGGATGATCTGTGCGCGGCCACGTGTATTGATTGTCAGGATATCTGCTGCAAAAAAGCCACCATCTGGTTTGATTTCAAAGATCTGCTTTACCTCTATTTTACCTTTGGCAGACTTCCCCGGACACAAATTTATAAAGATAAGAATCACACTGGCCACCGCCAATGTTGTAACTTCTCAAGCACTGGCTGTCTTTTGTCTCGTATGGAACGGCCTTTTGTGTGTACCTGGTATCTTTGCCCGGATCAGAAGCAAATTCTCATGTCAGGGGATAATGTCAAAGGCGAAGTTTTGATGGAAAAAATAAATCGGATCAAAGGATTGAGAACAGAGATGGAATCCCAATTTTGTTGCCTATAGGCAGGAATGAAGGCTTTATTTTTTGATATTGGCTTTATCCATCTTATATCGAAGCACCCGTTCACTGATGCCAAGGGCTGCTGCTGCCCGGGTCTGAATCCAGTCATTATCCTCCAGGGCCGCCAGCAGCATTTGTCTTTCCACCGCTGCCAAACGTTCATTTAATTTACCAGAGTAAGTCTGGCGTTCCCGGATCATGGGGGGCAAATCCTTAAGGTGGATCACCTTTCCCCGAACCAGGGTTCCCAATCGCTGGATCATGTGTTCAAGCTCCCTGATATTGCCCGGAAAATCATATTTAACCAGCTGGGCTGCGGCATCGGGGTGAAAGGAGATGTCGGTAAAATTATATTTGTCAAAAAAATGATGGGTCAGTTCCATGATGTCTTCCCGCCGTTCCCTCAAAGGCGGTATCATCAACTCCAGAACATTGAGTCGAAAATAAAGATCCTCCCGGAACAGACCCTCGGTTACCATCTGCTTTAAATCCCTGTTGGTGGCAACAATGACCCGGATATCAACATGAATATCAGTTTCTCCCCCCACCCGGGTAATTTTTTTTTCCTGTAGGGTTCGCAACAGCTTTGCCTGGAGTTGCAGGGGAAGTTCTCCCACTTCATCCAAAAACAAAGTTCCATTATCCGCCAATTCAAAGCGGCCCTTTCTCCGGGTTGACGCCCCGGTGAATGCACCTTTTTCATGGCCGAACAATTCGGATTCAAAAAGGGTTTCCGGTATGGCTGCACAGTTGACCTCAATAAAAGGGGCATCCTTTCGATGGCTCATGAGGTGCAGAAGCCTTGCAATGAGTTCCTTTCCCGTGCCGGTTTCTCCCCGGATGAGAGCAGACCAGTCAGTGGGGGCAATGCGGTATACCATGGACAGCAACTCCTGCATCGGGCTGCTGGTGCCGATGATGGCCAAGGGCAGTTTCTGGTGTTCAATTGATTCTGTCACCTGGTCGGATTCCGTTTCCATGGCGATTTCTTGTTCCATGGTGTGGATTTTATCGAGGAGTTTTTTTAAATCAATGGGTTTTTCAAGAAAATCATTGATCCCGAGTTTCATGACTTTGACAGCGGTTTCCACATTTCCATAAGCCGTGATCATGATGGCTTTAACAAGGGGGGACAGAGCCTTCATTTTTCTCAGCACCTCATCTCCGTTCATGTCTTCCATGCGATGATCCATAAGAACAAGCTGCACCGGGTGGTTTTCAAAAAGGGCCAGGGCTTCTTTTCCACCCGAAGCGGTCAGGGTTTGAAATCCCTGTTTTTCAAGGAACCCTTGCAGCATGTTGCGTTGCATTTCCTCGTCGTCCACAATCAATATCTTCATGTTTTTTGCTCCTGCTCTGGAATGAATCGTTTTGCCATATCCCGATGTACACTTGTGTGATCAAGCCCTTGGAAGTGTCACAGATACTGAAAAGATATTATCGTTACAATGGGTTTCAAGTTGCCCGGCATGGGCCTCTATTATTTTTTTGCTGATGGCAAGCCCCAAACCCGTGCCATAGGTCTTTGTCGTAAAATAGGGATCCAATACCCGTTGGGTCTGTTCGGATGTAAGGGTAGGGCATGGATTTTCAATGTGTATGATGTTGTTTTTCTCTTTTTTTGACAGCCTAACCTTAATGTTACCCCCATGGGGCTGAGCCTCCACTGCGTTTTTTAGCAAATTCTCAAAGGCTTGACCAAGATAATTTACATCTCCTTTCACCGTTGCTCCGTCATCAAGTTGAAAATCAAGGAAAATCTTATTTTTGTTACATTGAGAATGATATAATACCCCAAGCGAGTCCAGAAGGGGAGCCAAAAAAATCTCTTGGTGACCCGGTTCAAAGGAGTGGACATATTGTTGTAGATGGGTAATGACCCCATTGCTGCGCTCCACCGCTTCTCTCATGCTGGTGATCAGTTGACGATGATCATCGTCAAGAGCCCGGGACTCCATCTCCAGGCGCTGTAGCCCCATGCTGATGGCATTTAAGGGATTTCTCATTTCATGGGTGATGGTTGCCGCAGCCCGGCCAAGGGAAGCCTGCTCCAGTTGCCGGGCCATTTTTCTTTCAAACGTCCGGGTCTGTTCCAGTCTATGCCGCTGTAGGCGATAAAGCCACCCGGATGAAATTCCGCCAAGGATCACCATTAGAGAAATAAAGACCATGAGTTCTTTTTTAAGGCTTGCCATACGGTTGGAAAAATAGTTGGCCTCAAGACCCACAACTAACATTTTGTCTCCCATTGTAATTCGGGTTTCAGAAACCGGTCTGTCATTGATATGGATGAGTCTGGTGTCATGGGAACCGGGAAGGCCAGGAGGCTTTTGGGCTTCAATGGCCTCAAATCGTACATACTCAATACCCTTCATTTGGTTCAGACGTTTGATCAGATGATCCACGGACTGGGTTTCCTGGATTTTATCCATTTGTTCTGAAGACATTCCCACAACAATGCCGTCATTTCCATGGGAAAATGGTTTTTGGCTCAAAGGGGGAACCGCAAAAAGATAAAGATGGGCGTTGGGTAAAAAAATCAGGCCATTGTCCTTATCGTCTATGGGGCGGTGCAGCCATCTCTGGGGGCCAGCTATTGTTGATTTTATTTGGGGGTTGAAAATGGTGATGCCTTCCAGACCAGAAGCGTTGGCAAAGGCTTCCAGTTCTTGGGCCGTGAAGGGTTCCAGTTGGTTCAGATAGCGGACAAACCGAGCAGTGTTTTCAAGGGAATGGCCAATCAGGGTTTCCAGGGCACCATGGTTTGTCATGGAGTTACGGATATTTAGCTCCACCACGCCCCCCAGAACCGTGGAATGGGTTAAGGAGTGTTGTTTGAAACTTTTGTTGATGCGTTGCGCCTGCCAGTAAAAATTGCCCAAAAGGAGCATGATGAGGATTCCAAAGACAAATAGAATGCCTTTCCAGCTTGGATTCAGTTTCAATGGCTGCCACCACCACCACCACCACCACCTCCTCCTCCTCCTCCTCCTCCACCGCCTCCACCGCCTCCACCGCCACCGCCGCCAGAACCGTTGCCGGAACCAGACCCTCCACCGGAACTCCCATTGGAACCGCTGCCAGCAGTACCACCAGAGGCGTTCCCTGACCCTCCTGAGTCTACCTCTCCCATGATGTTTCTTGCACTTTGATTTTTCTTGAATCCCAATGATTTTTTCAACCGGGACAATATTCCTGTGGGGTCAGCGCATCCCCCTCCGGCACATCCTTTGATATCATTGGCCAGAAGCACATTTTGCCCGGGTTTTTCCCAATGCCCCCATACACGCACATGGCTTCCGGCTGTTACGCATTCAGGTAACATCGTCTCACCGGCACAAAGGGGGAGAATATTTTCCATGGCAGGTCGAACCCGGATACTTTCCTTTCCTTGGAAGGCATCTTCCACATTTTTTGGGGGGATTTCAAGGTGCATCACAAATTCCTTTTTTTGTTCATTTACCTCCAAAACCTGGCCGGAAAGGAATTCCTGTGCGACAACCGGATGGGAAAAAATCAGGCACCATAAAATCATGATTGAAAAAAAATGTGGTCTTCCCATTTGAAAATTCCTTTGCACCATCCAATGGACAGCTCTGGTGTGGACACTTTCCCGTGTTTCATCGAATCTACATCTAACAAAACACACTTTTTTTAGCAACCGGTTTGAAGGCATGAGAGCCGTGCCAGACAGGAAAACCGAGACAAAAAAGGCTGCCCCTGAGGACAGCCTTTATTTAAGCTTGATCATAACACCGGACAGTTTTGGGAGCAAATCACACCAATCCGCGAAGAGCCATTAATTTTAGAGATCATGGATCATCGAGTCTCCAGTCATCAGGCGTTGGGGCAGTCTCCAGTGCCGGTACCCTCTCCCGGGCCATTTCCAGTGCCATCTCCAGGTCCGTTTCCGCCGTTACCGGTACCATCCCCGGGACCATGTCCGCCCTTGGCCAGGGTGAATGAATCCAGCGTTGTCTGCATGGTGATGCTACAGTCACCAGGGCCGTTTCCACTACCGTCTCCCGGACCGTTTCCACCGTTGCCGCTGCCGTCTCCAGGCCCGTTGCCTGCAATGGCTGGCAGGGTGATCATGAGCAATGATGCTGAAATTAGTGTGGCTTTTTTCAATGTGGTTGTAAATTTCATGAATAATCTCCTTGTTGAATAGATTGATAATAACAGTTTTTAGTTGTGTAACTGTCTGTTGTTATTTTAACTATTACAGGAATCGTGCCAAGGAGATAAAAATATTTTTTTTAATTAATATCAATGACTTATGATTATAATGTAAAATTATGGGAAGAGATCAATTCGACGGAAGGCGTTATGGTCGACAATAATGTCGATGGGTTTCCGGAATGGGTAGACTGATTTTATTTATCACTCGATCGCATTTTATAAACCCACATGTCCAGCAGGACATACCCGTTTATATAAAACAGTAGATATGTCTAACATTCTTTCATGCTTCGTTGTGGGCAGGCCAGAGCCAGAATACGGTCTGCCCGTGGCAGTTATTTTGAAACAATATCCGATTCCAGTTTCCTGGCAATTTCAAGGGCATTGTTCAATGAGTCATTGATATTGAATAGCTGAATTTTAAGGGTTTTTAAAGACGCTGGGGTGGTTGAAATGGTGCTGGCACTGGACAAGACCTTAGATAATTCCTTTGATTTTGCAGAAAAATCAATGAGCTTTTTACTGAAGTCGTCGATTTCTGATGCCCATTTCTGACGCTCATCCTGGGAAAATTCCATGGGGGCGTTGCCGGTACCGTTGATCAGGTCATCTATTTGATAATCTTCTGGATTGGCTATGATTTCATACATGATGGTCTCCTTGCCCGGGGGCTTTTTGTGTGGATAACTGTTAAGAACTCCATTCAATAACGTTTCGATTTTATTCGTTTATATATGTTAAGTCAAGGACGAATATCTGGTATGTAAATTCTCATTTTGGAATTGTCGTATCAAGAAAAAAATGGGGTTTGTCCTTAAGACCAAGCACCTCATCCGGGAGATTTTGTAAAATTAAGGATTTGCCAAGAGCATGATTCCGGACACCTATTTTATCTCGATAGTATAGGAATTTCCATTTTATGAACTGTTAAATCAACGGGTTGTAAAAAGCCCGCCCAAAGGGCGCTAAGTTCAGTTTCTAAAGTGCTTTTGGGCTCATGTGAAGGACTTCAATTGGGAATACTTCTTGACTTGCTGTGGCGTTGGTTTTAGTGTAAACCCTTTATAAGGGGGTCTGCATAACTTAAAGAGCCCTGCGGGAGCTGATTATCGGCTGAGAGGGGTGACTATTGTCCCGACCGCTTAACCTGATCCGGGTAATGCTGGCGTAGGGAATTTTCAGTGAATTATATTATATTAAAATCCATTGAACCTGTTCCTGCTTGTGCCGGAATGGTCAATGGATTTTTTTTTGTAAAGGAAATAAAAATGAAGATACACTATGGACTGCTTCTTTTGCTGTTAAGTGCTTTTGTAATGTGTGGCTGTTCCCGGGACAGTGAAAAAGAGAAGGTGGCATCAACACCTGTGGTATCTGACACTACAGTGGTATCTGACACTGCAACAGAGTCAGAAACACCGGTGGCGGTGACTGCACCGGAACCTGTGCAAGAGATCACCCTCATGACCCATGACAGTTTCAGTGTCAGCGCTGATGTCATATCCCTATTTGAAAAAGCTCATAATGCCAAGGTGATTTTTTTAAAAGCTGGGGATGCCGGGGAAGCCTTGAACAAGGCGATTTTATCCAGAAACAATCCCCTTGCCGATGTTTTTTACGGGGTGGACAATACGTTTTTAAGCCGGGCTTTGGCTGCGGATATGTTTATTCCCCATCTATCTGAACATCTTTCTGATGTGGATGACAGCCTGAAACTTGATCCCTCCCATGGCTTGCTGCCCGTTGATTTTGGAGATGTATGTCTTAATTATGATCGGAAATGGTTTGAAACCCATGAGATGGTGCCCCCTGCCATGCTGGAAGATTTAATAAAACCCCAGTACAAAGGACTGCTGGTGATAGAAAATCCAGCCACCTCTTCCCCGGGGTTGGCCTTTCTTCTGGCCACCATCAGCCGATTTGGAGAGGCTGGATATCTTGATTTTTGGAAACAGCTCAAAGCCAACGATGTGTTGATCACCAGTGGGTGGAAAGAGGCCTACTGGGGAAAATTTTCGGCCGCTTCAGATGGCGATCGCCCCCTGGTGGTGAGTTATGCTTCAAGCCCTGCCGCAGAAGTATTTTATGCCAAGGAAAAACCGGCACAAAGCCCCACTGGGGTTATTCTTGGTCATGGATCTGCCTTTCGCCAGATTGAATTTGCCGGAATCCTCAAGGGCACAGATCAGGAAATCCTTGCCGGAAAGTTGCTGGATTTTTTGCTTTCCCCGGATTTTCAGGCAGATATCCCTTTACAGATGTTTGTATTTCCCGCCAATAAGAAAGCGGTGCTGCCCGAGGTTTTTCAAAAACATGCCAGGATTACCCCGGAACCTGCCACCCTTTCAGCTAATCTCATCCAATCCCATAGAGACCTCTGGCTTAGCCAGTGGACTGAGTTAATGTTGTAATGAAAAAAAGATTCACCATTTCTCCTGCGGTGTTGGCCGGGGTGATTCCCCTGGTATTTTTGTCCCTGTTTTATTTTTATCCCCTGGCGGGCATTCTTTTTAAAAGTTTTTTCAGCCAGG
>CAYSSE010000059.1:0-18897 GCA_964433355.1 uncultured Desulfocicer sp. | reverse complement strand
TATTACGACTACATTGTTCCACGCAGAAAAAAAGAGGTGTGCAATACATCATAAATGCTGTTCTGAAAAACTGATCAATAGTATTTTTAAAATGGTATTCACCGTTGCAGGAGGGGTGCGTCCAAAAAACAGATTTTTTGAGACAAATCAAATACTTCTCTTATTATTTTATCCGAAACATATAAAAAAAGTCCCCATGCCTGATAAAACAACTTATCTTTCGCTCATATTTTTACAATACATACAATATTATCCTTGCATTTTTCTGAAGACCCCGATATTAAATCCATAGAAGTAAAAAAGTTTGTCGCTATCTCACCGCGGCATTGTTCAACAGCATTTTATCAATAATCCCGCTCGCAAAATCGGATTTTGAGGTTTTGGTGGATTGATGGGTTATTCTAATTCTGCGGCTTTTTGAGGGCGGGACTATTGATAAAACGCTATTAGTTAGCTCTACCCAATATTGAAATTACAGGAAAAAACAATGAGTAAAAGAAAAGGCGGACGATTTTCACGATTCATAAATCCTGTAATAAATGTTTTAAAAAAGCAAGGAGGTTCTGGTACTGCAAATGAAGTAACGGATGCAGTAATTGAACTACTAAAAATCTCAGAAGAAGAGCTGTCTGAAACTCTCAAAGATGGGGCATCAAAAGTAAAAAATCAAGTAGCGTGGGCAAGAATGTATCTTGTAAAAACAGGGTATATAGATTCATCAAATCGCGGAGTATGGGCGCTCACAGAAAAGGGATTGCAGGCTAATTTGTCAGAAGAAGATATTTTCGATCTGGTAAAAGTAGCTAAACAGAAAGGCAGTGCGTCACCAAAAACACCAAAAGAAAAGTAAACTAAGAACACAATTGAGGAAGTAACGGATATTGAACCTCACTCTTCCCAACTTATTGATATTTTAAAACAAATATCACCAAATGGGTTTGAGCGGTTATGCCAGCGTTTATTACGCGAATCAGGTTTTGAAAAAGTAACAGTCACAGGAAAAAGTTGTGATGGAGGTATTGACGGCAATGGAATATTAAAACTCAATCCTTTTGTATCCTTCAATGTCATCTTCCAATGTAAACGGTACAAAGAAACAGTCGGTGCATCACAAATTAGGGACTTCCGTGGGGCTATGATGGGGCGTGCTGATAAGGGAATATTTTTAACAACAGGTCGCTTTACAATGGAAGCCAAAAAAGAAGCCCGAAGAGATGGGGTGCCCCCAATAGAGCTTGTTGACGGTGAAAAGCTTGTAGATATGTTTGAGCATTTAGAGTTGGGGGTAAAACCTGTTACTACATATGAGGTAGACATAAATTTCTTTAATGAATACATGAGTTAACGAGTAAGGATATATCGTGTGAGGAACGAACCACGATCTTATCCTGTCGTTAACATATTAAAAACAATCTAAATCCAAAGTGATTAAAATGGCAAAATTAGGAACAACAAAAAGACCAATTATAGCTCGTGTACATTCTGACGAGAAAGCAAAATATGTTGCTGAAACATGCAAAGAGCATGGATGGCATTATATTATTGGGTTTGAACCAGATAAACCTGAGGATCTATCGGACTTGGAAAAAATGTTGAATCCACCCAAACAGGCAGTATCAAAAAAGGTTGGCAGAAATGATCCCTGCCCTTGTGCTAGTGGGAAAAAATATAAGAAATGCTGTGGGTCTTCTGTTGATTGATTTCAATTATAATGCTAACCCATGGGTCAACCCGACGGCAAGGGCCTGCACTTTTTTAAGGTTGAGGTGGCTTTTAAGTGATGCGCTTTCTGTTGGTTTTATGGTAGCCCTTGCCGCCGGTTACCCTTGTCGTTGGGCATAAGTGTGCATAACCAAAAGTTCATCAGCATGCGAAGCATGTCTGTTGCAACTTTTGGTTGGAAGGCAAGCGCAGCGAGTCCTTCCAACAATACGATATACACCTAAAAAATAAATAAATTTAGAGTTTCTTTTTAGCCCAAAATAGCATTTTCAAGCTACCTTCAAGCATGGTAGAATAGTAAATCATTTTAGGGAACTCATCACAAATAAATTAGCTGGATTCAGAATGAAACCCCAGATTCCCCGTAATATAAAATAAATCGAGAGTAATTCATGAATCTGATATTTGAGTGGGATGAGAACAAAGCACAGTTAAATCTTGGAAAACATAAAATCTCTTTTGAGGAAGCAAAAACTGTTTTTAACGACCGGATGCTTGTTACATTCTTTGACGAAAATCATTCTGAGTATGAAGAACGATTGATCAGTATTGGGGTTTCATCAGATAGCCGTCTATTGCTTGTAGTGCATACAGAGCAAGAAAGTGATGGAGACACAATTTTGATCCGAATTATTAGCTGTCGAAAGGCTACAAAACATGAGCGAAAAACATATGAAGAAAACTGACATTCATTGTAACTCGGATATGTTACCAGAATATGACTTTACTGGAAAAAAAGGTGTGCGTGGAAAGTACTATCAGGCCTACCGGAAGGGACATACTGTCAGAGTTCACAAAAAAAACAATACAATCACAACATCATACTTTACTTTAGAAGATGGAGCAGTCATGCTTGAGCCGGATGTTCGTGAATTTTTCCCAACATCCGAAGATGTGAATAAAGTATTACGCACTCTGATTGCATTAATACCGGACAAGCAGACACAGTAATCGACAAGGCTTGAAATTGGAATTGTATGGTTACATAGGTGCCCAACAAATCGCTCAAGCCGACCGCGAGAACGGGAGTCGTTTTCCGCGAGGGCTGTTGGCGCGGCGGCTTAGCTCGGCGTTATCCGACTGGGCACACCGGCAACGCTGAGTCAATGCTCGGCTCAGGCCAGCCGCCGCGTATTGCAACGCTCGGTTCTGACTGCCCTGCGGGGCACCCCCATGCTCGATTTCACGCTCGACATTCACGACAATACATTTATGGCTTGCTCCGGCGGTTCCGAGGTCTCTCGGTCACCCAAGGGGCGGAACGCCGCGCGGACTTGCTCGGCCCTCATGCTCATACGTTCCTTGTCTCACCTGCCAGCAATACAATAAACCAGACCGCGAAAACGGGAGGCGTTTGCCCGTAAGCCCTTGGCGCGGCTGGTTATTTCCACGATAAGTGGGCCGCTCCGCGTTCCAGTTTATGCAATATCCAAACGTTAACACCGCCTCCAAATTTTAAATTCTTATTCCTTATCCAAATCTTAAATATTGATCTTCTCTAACCAAAATTAAAATCAAGCCATAATTATAATTTTCTTCTCCTTTTTACTTGACTTGTGTTTTCGTAACTGTCAATATCAATTTAATGAATTTCCTTCACTATTTTGGTAAGACTAAAAAAAGTTAAGAAGAAATATCTTGTGAGATAGGTTCATATATCTTGTGTCCAAAAAAATTCAATCAGTCAAATAAGTAGCCCAACCCCAAAACAAATTTAAATCAGTATTGGAATCAGCCATGTCCCATTTGACGGTTTCAGACGTGACGCTCTCCTTTGGAGGGTTGAATGCACTTTCCAACGTAAATATGAAGATAGAACCCGGCTTGATTACCTCCATCATCGGGCCCAACGGTGCTGGTAAAACGAGCATCTTGAACTGCATTTCAGGATTTTATCATCCCACTCAAGGAAAAATTCTTTATGGGGATACCCCCCTGACCCATTGCTCTCCCCATGAGGTCTCCAACATGGGGATTGCCAGGGCCTTTCAAAATCTGGAACTGTTCAGCGGCCTGTCCGTTCTGGACAATCTGCTTCTGGCACGACATCAAAATTTGAAATACTCTTTTTTGCAGGCCTTGTTTTTTTATGGCAAAGCCTCTCGCATGGAAGCAGAAAATCGCGCATTTGTGGAGCATGTCATTGACTTCATGGAGCTTGAGCCCTACCGGAAAAGCATGGTGGGCAATTTAAGTTATGGGGTTCAAAAAAAGGTGGAGGTGGCAAGGGCCTTGACCCTGGCACCGGAACTCTTGCTCTTGGATGAGCCCATGGCAGGCATGAATCTTGAAGAAAAAGAGGATATTGTCCGGTTTGTCATTGATATACAACAGGAAAGAAACACCACCGTGGTGCTTGTTGAGCATGATTTGGGGGTGGTGATGGACATCTCAGACCGGATTTATGTACTCGATTTTGGTCAGGTCATTGGTTCTGGAACGCCAGAAGAGGTGGCTGCGAATCCCAAAGTAATTGAAGCCTATATCGGAGAAGCGTAAATTGCATATGGAAAATACCGATCAATTGTTAGACTACTCGATTCCCCAACTCCTTCGCTGGCGGGTGAAAATTTCTGGAGACAAGGTGGCCCTAAGAGAAAAGGATTTCGGTATTTGGAATAGTTATACCTGGAATGCCTATTATGAGCATGTAAAAAAAACAGGTCTGGGCCTTAAATCCCTTGGGGTTGAAAAGGGCGACACCATCGCCATCATCAGCGATAACATTCCAGAGTTACTTTTCATGGCTATTGGTGCCCACTCTTTGGGTGCCATGTCAGCGGGTGTATATCAAACCAGTATGCCCGATGAAATCGCCCAAATCCTGCAATATCTTAAAGTGTCAGTGGTTTTTTGTGATAACCAGGAACAGGTGGACAAGTTGGTGGATATAAGGGATCAGGTGCCCGGTGTTAAACAGGTGATTTATGAAGACCCCCGGGGCATGCGAGGTTATCAATCAGATCCCTGGTTTATGAATATCAAAAAATTATATCAAATGGGCGAAACCCTGCATGATAAAGCGCCTGAACTCTTTGAGCAACTGGTTGATCTGGGAAAACCCGATGATCCTTGTCATCTGTGTCTGACCTCCGGTACCACAGGACTTCCCAAGGGCACCATCATGACCCATTTGAATTACATCAACATGGGCGTACAGATCACCCGGGTAGACCCCTTGGAACCCACCGATGAGTATGTCTCTTTTCTTCCCTTTGCCTGGATTGGTGAACAGATGAACTCCTTTGGCATTGCCATGGCCACGGGTATCACCATTAATTTTCCTGAATCCGTTGAGACGGCCATGTCGGATTTAAAGGAAATTGGCCCCCATTTCATGTTTGGTGCCCCCCGAATATATGAGACCATTCGATCGGAAATATGGTTGAAGATCGACCAGTCCTATTGGCTCAATAAAAAATTGTACACCTATTTTATCAAACAGGGGGAAAGGGCGGCCACTTACCAGATGACAGGTAAGAATATGCCCCTGGGGCTGAAGATCAAAGCGTGGCTGGGGCGGCAGATCATTTTTCGTCCCCTGATCAATCAAATTGGTTTTTTAAGGTTGCGCAGGGCCTACACAGGCGGTGCGGCCCTGGGGCCTGAACTGTTTACCTTTTACCAGGCCATTGGGGTGAATCTCAAGCAGATCTATGGCCAGACAGAGATCACAGGGATTGCCTATATGCACCGGGATGGCGATGTGCGACCAGACACTGTGGGCCTTCCCCTTCCCGGCACCGAGTGCAGCATTGCTAAAGATGGCGAAATCCTTTCCCGATCCCTTTCCGTGTCTCCGGGGTATTTTGAATTGCCGGAAAAAACAGAGGAACTTTTGGAGGGCGGATGGCTTCATTCTGGAGATGCCGGATACATTGATGATCGGGGACATCTGGTGGTCATTGATCGCATCTCCGATGTCATGCACACCAAAAACAATGAGATGTTCAGTCCCATGTTCCTTGAAAACAAACTCAAGTTCAGCCCATACATCAAAGAGGCAGTTATTTATGGGGATAAGAGGGATTACGTGTCGGCTCTGATTAATATTGATCCCCTTGTGGTGGGAAAATGGGCTGAGGACAAAGGCATTTCTTATACTACCTACATGGGGCTTTCGGCCCATTCTGATGTGGCTGAACTGATCATGGAACAGATACGACAGGTCAATGAAAAGGCGGAAAAACCCCATTTTCGTATCAGACGCTTTGCCCTTTTGTACAAACTTTTGGATATGGATGATGGCGAGTTGACCAAGACCGGAAAAATACGACGACAATTTGTCCAGGAAAAGTACCAGGATCTCTACCATGGACTGTACGATGAAACTGTTAAGGAAAAAGAGGTTGAAGCTTTTTTTCAGTACCAGGATGGACAATCGACGAACGTGAAAACAAAGATTATATTTTATACCCTGGAGGAGGTTTCATGAGTTATTTTTTTCAGATTGTGGTCAGTGGCATTGTGGTGGGCTCCATTTATGCGTTGGCTGCCCTGGGACTTGTCCTTGTGTATAAATCCAGCCGGGTGGCCAATTTTGCCCATGGGCAACTTATCGCTGCCGGTGCGTTTATTGCCTATGCCCTGACAGTGTGGGCAAAGATTCCCATGTTTTTTTCTTTTCTCATCAGCATGGGGGTCACCTTTTTCCTGGCCATGAGCGTGGAAAAAATTTTTCTGCGTCGCCTCATAGGGGAGCCCATTATATCAGTGATCATGGTGACCATCGGCCTTGCCTCCATTTTGGATGGGTTGATTTATCTGACTCCCTTTGGCAGTGAAAATTTTTCATTCCCCGCTTTTTTGCCCCGCACGTCCCTGTCCTATGGCGGCGTATCCATCTCCTGGACCCAGTTGGTGGGGGTTATTGTCACCATGGTACTTATTGGGGGGTTTTCCTGGTTTTTTAAAAAATCCACGGTGGGTATTTCCATGCGGGCGGTTTCCGACGATCAATTTGCCGCCATGTCCGTGGGGATCAGTGTGCAGACGGTGTTTGGGCTTGCCTGGGCAACGGCGGGGCTTTCTGCTGCCGCTGCGGGGTGTATCATTGGAAATATCACCGGATTAAACTTTGATACCCTCCATTCCTTTGGCATCGTGGTGTTTCCCGTGGTTATTCTGGGCGGGCTTGATTCCATACTGGGGGCTGTGGTGGCCGGGATCATCATGGGACTGATCCAGCAGTTTGCCAGCGGATATCTGGATGGCAACTGGGGGCTCAACGGCACCGGAGAAGTCATGCCCTATGTGATTCTTTTAATTATTTTACTCTTTAAACCCCATGGATTATTCGGCATCCATGAAATTGAGAGGGTGTAATCCATGTCATCAAATCAATGGCTGGCCACGGGTAATTTTTTTACCACATATAAACAGGAGCAGCGCACCTTTTTCACAAGCCTTGACCGATCCGTCTTTTCCCTGTTTCTTGCGCTTCTTTTTATCTGGCCCATGGTGTTTCCCCTGAGCAACCAGTACATGCTTGTGATTGACTCCACCCTCATTGCCATTGTTGCGGTGATGGGGCTCAATCTTGTCACCGGGTTTGCCGGACTCATCTCCATTGGGCATGCTGCTTTTGTGGGGGTGGGGGCCTATACCGTGGCCAGTTTATGCCGTACTCTGGGAGATTCCCATGGGGTGGTGACCCATTTCTGGCCGGTTATTATCCTCGTTGGAGGTCTGGTGGGAGCCGTGTTTGGTGCGGTGGTGGGACTGCCAGCCTTGAGGCTCAAGCATCTTTACCTTGCCATTGCCACCCTTTCCTTTCAGATGATTTTTGAATGGACCATTAACTTTATGACCTTTTTTAACCAGGGGCAGACCATCTCTGTGGGACGGGTGTTCTGGTTCACCGGCAAGGTGATGAGAAAAGAACATTATCAATTCTGGTACTATGTAACGCTCATGGTTATCATTTTGTCTGGTTTTGGCATCCGTAATCTCATGAAAACCCGGTATGGTAGATGTCTTATCGCCGTGCGTGACAATGACAGAGCCGCCGATGCCATGGGGATGCATCCCGGATTCACCAAGGTCTATGCCTTTGCCCTTTCGGGATTCATGGCAGGCATGGCAGGAGCTCTCCATGCCTATCTTTACCGGGGAGTGGGATTTGAATCCTTTACCCTGCATCACTCTATCTCCTATCTGGCCATGGCCATTGTGGGAGGGCTTGGCACTTTGAACGGCTCTTTCTGGGGACCGGTGGCCATCCAGTTTTTGGAGCTTCAGGTGGAACGGTTTGCCGGTTTTGCCGGGGATTATCTACCCTCCACCATGAACCTTGCCACGGCATTGCGGCCGTTGACCTTCGGTCTTGTGATCGTGTTGTTTCTAATGTTTGAGCCCCGGGGCATTGCCAACTGGTGGCGCATAGTTAAATCCTACACCAAGAAGTGGCCGTTCAGGTATTAAAGGCTGAGAATGAGGCTTAAATAACAACGGTAATTCTTCATGCTTGATCTCGATGTGTAAATTTTTTTAAGGCAGTCGTTGGGGGCGGCATGATGGTATTTGCCTCCGAGCATCATGCCCGTGACTGTTCAAATTTGTGGGGTGTGGCAGGTGGTTCTGTCATTTTTGTTTATATAACATTTTTAAAAAGGTAAAATGGAGAGGACTATGGAAATCAGAAAAAAAGAATTGTTGGCCGTCTGGATGATGTTGATGGTGGTTCTGGCCTTCACCTGCCAGGCACATGCCAAGGAGTATAAATTGGGTCTTTCCCTGGCCATCACAGGCCCCACTTCCGATGCCGGGAACCCCTACGCCAAGGGCGTGGAAGATTATTTTAATTTTGTCAATGAAACCAAGATACTGGGCAACGATACCATTCAATGCACCATAAAAGATGATCAGTATCAGACCTCTGTGACCAAACGAAATTTTGAAGAGTTCCTGGATGATGGCATTGTACTCTATCTTAATTATTCCACTGGAAGCACCCTGGGGTTGAAAAAAGATTTTGAGGAAGAAAAAATTGCCGTTATTCCGGCCTCCTTCCATGCGGGTAATCTTGTGGATTCTACTTACATTTTCTTACCCATTGCTTCCTACTCCGAGCAGGTGGTGAGTCTGGCTGAGTACATTGCTGCCAATAATAAAGGAAAAAAGGCCAAGGTTGCCATGTTCATTCACCCTTCAGCCTTTGGTAGAGGACCTGTGGAGGATGCACAAAAGTCCATAGCTGCGGGATTGAACATTGAGATTGTGGAAGTGGTGGAACATGGAAAAGATCTTGACAGCACTGCCATGCTTAAACGACTCATGAGTAAAGGCGTTCAATATGTGATATGCCACACAGTGCAGTCACCAGTGGCTGCCATGATCAAAGATGCCAGCCGTTTGGGCATCGTTGCCGAAAAATTCGGTCAAGAGGGAAAAATTACGTTCATGGGTGCCCATTACACAGGGGGGAATGATCTGATTGCCCTGGCAGGCAAGGCGGCGGAAAATTTTTACTGGACCACATCCTATAATATTACGTCTGAAAAAAATGAAGGTACCGAAAAACAGCTTGCCCTGGCCAAGACGTACAATCGGGATGATAAGGCGGCCAATTCCCATAACTACGCCAACGGTATCATGGTGGCCCAGGTGGCAACTGAAGTGATCCGACGAACCAAGGATAAGGGCCTTAAAATCAATCGGGAAAATTTATACAATGAGCTAAATGCCATGAACGGTGACAATGCGTACAGCCCCTACACCACAGTGGGCCCGGTGACCTATTCTCCCACGGATCACGCCGGTGTGGACATGCTCCAGATTTACAGCGTTCAAAACGGTGTTTTTAGAAAGGTGGGACAACCCATCACGTCGGAATACATGAAAAAAATTAAATAAGAATGGAAATATTCGGCCAGCACCCCATCTTCACTCATTTGGGTCTGCTCACATAGCAATAAATATGGGGCACTGGTCAAATATTTATAGCACCAAACCGAATATTTACATAAGAATGGAAACCACACCATTGGAAAAAAAATTATTGGAAGTCAACAATATTGAAGTCGTATACAATGATATTATCCAGGTATTGCGGGGGGTGAGCCTCAATGTGCCCAAGGGAAGCATTGTTTCCCTGCTTGGAACCAATGGTGCGGGTAAAACAACCACCCTGCGGGCCATCAGCGGTCTTTTAAAACCGGAAAACGGTGCCATCCGTGAAGGTGTTATCCATTTTAACGGGGATGATATCACCGCCTTGAACGGAACGGACATTGTTAAACGGGGGGTCGTGATGGTTCCCGAGGGTCGTCGGGTGTTCAAGCACCTCACCGTGAATGAAAATATTCGCGTGGGTTCCATCACCCGTAGAGATGGGGCTGAGAATATCCGGAAAGACAATGAACTGATGTATCAACATTTCCCCCGGTTATCCAATGTCACCAACCGCATGGCTGGCTATAGTTCCGGCGGGGAGCAGCAGATGATCGCCATTGCCAGAGCATTGATGGCAGCGCCTGACATGCTAATGCTGGATGAGCCTTCCCTGGGGTTGGCACCGTTGCTGGTCAAGGAGATATTTGAAAATATCCAGAAAATTAATCGGGAGATGGGAACCACCATTTTGGTGGTGGAGCAAAATGCCCGCATTGCCCTTGCCATTTCAGACTATGCCTATATCATGGAATCGGGACGCATTGTCCTGGAGGGGGAATCTGATGCCCTTCAGGACAATCCCGATGTCCGGGAATTTTACATGGGTATCACCCAGGGTGGGGGCCGTAAATCCTTTAAGGATGTGAAATCCTATAAAAGGCGTAAACGGTGGATGTAATACAGCCCGGCATAAATTTTATTTCGATTATTGAAGTTTCTTTCCCAGTAATACAAGAAGCTTAGGTGTAAAAAACCAGCAAAAGATTTACGCCAGCCTGTCTAAAAAACGTGTTGTTTATTTTTTAAATATGTGATTCCAGGGAGATGTCCATGAAAATAATGGTCGGATACAATGGCGGAGGGGTGGGGATTCATGCACTGGAACTTGCCAGGGATTATGCCTTGCTTTGCAATGCCGAGGTTTATGTTATGACCTCCATGGAAGGAGGACCAAAAGAAAAAATAGCCGATGTCCAGAAGGCGGACGCCGACCTGAAATTTGCAAAAGAACTTATGGAAGCGGCCAACCTGCCTTGCACAGCAGAGCAAAGCGTCCGGGGATACTCCCCGGGTGAAGATATTGTAGAACTTGCCAGGGAAAAAAATATTGACCACATTTTTCTTGGGATCAAAAAAAAATCAAGGGCACAAAAATTGATCATGGGTTCCACTGCCCGGTATGTAATTCTTAAGGCCCACTGCCCGGTGACCACCATTAATTGATAAGCTGCCAGGGATCAGATTGGCCATGAAATGTTAAAAAGGGGGACTGGTTTTCGAATCAGCCCCCCTTATTTTTAATTTAATAGTATAGGAATTTCCATTTTATGAACTGTTAAATCAACGAGTTGCAAAAAGTTCGCCCAAAGGGCGCTAAGTTCAGGATCTGTCTTCAGGAGAGCCGGGCATAGGCTTGGTGGATTTCCTTGAATCGCTTCTCTGCCAGAACCTTCAGCTCTTTTCCCAGATGAGCCACCTTGTCGGGGTGGTATTGTTTGGCCAGGGCTATGTAGGCAGCCCGAATTTCTTCCTGGGTGGCACCCGGGGTGAGGCCCAGGATTTCATGGGGGGATTTTTCCCTTTGCGGGGCTTTTTCTTTTTCGGCTTCTGAATTATCGCTCCTGGAAAAAGATCCCTGATCGCCCTTGTTGTAGCTGTATCCTGTGGCATTGCCGTTGCTTCCGGGACGGCTGGATTTGGCCTTAAAATTGGTTTTTTGGGAAAAAATGTTGGGAATTTTTCCGGTCCTGAGAAAATAAATCAGCATGGAAATGAGAACGGTGTCATCAATCCATCCAAGAAAGGGAACCAGAAAATCGGGGATGAGATCTATGGGGCTGATCACATAGATCACCACCGCCAGGATGATGAAAAATTTTGATACCTGACTCATTTCAGGAAATATCCTTTTTTAAATTTGGAGCTGGAGCTGGCTGAAATTTGAGTTGACTTTCCATATTAATGATGATGCTATCGCAATAAATGTAAAAATGAAACTTCAAATATCATAAGTGGAAAATGTTTTTTTGTTTGAGGTTTAATAGCGCTGTGTGTGGAAAATATATGATATACTATTACAGTCAATATATTATACCTTCGCCAAATTTAAAACCGATTTGCAATTGGCAATCAAAACACTATATATTGTGATAATATTGTAACAAAACCACAATATATATATTGGGATTGAAACCAAAATAAAATTGGCGAAGGTATTGATATATGGAAAGATAAGAAATACAACCAACAGTCTATTTAATTAACCAAAACAAAAGAGGTAAGTTATGTCCAAGGGAAAAGATGCAAAAAAGGCAGTTAAAAAAAAATCGGAAAAAACCTTGAAAGAAAAGCGCAGTGAAAAAAAAGATAAAAAATCCAAAAAGGGTATGCTTTAGCACTTTTATGAAATGAGTTTTAAGATCGAGAAGGGGCACATTCCAATTTTCCCGACCCACCATATAATCCACTGATTTTATTAAGCCAGCATCCATTGATATAAAATAAAAGATCTTGATAAATCAAAGAGTTGAATCTTTAACCGGGAAAATGGGAATGCGCCCTCGAAAAGACTACCAGAACTTGATGATCAAGTTTTTGGGCTGGTGACTCCTCCCCAGAGGGGCAGATGTTATGACCAACTCTAAAAATTTGATCATCGAGCATCATCCTTTTAGCACATCAATCATGGTGTAAATTCTGCCATTGATTGTTTTATCTTCCTGCTGCTTTAATCTGCTGTGGAGAAAAGCCGCAGCATCCATGGTGCCTTGGGCATAGATATCTCGCCCATTAATATTATGTGAAAATTCAAAACAAACGGTGTTGTCTGGTGAGGTTAAGGTATAGGTGTGCCAGGCATGGCCGTTGAGATGTTGCTCTGGAATTTTCCACACATCTTTCTGGATGGCAGGATCTCTTTCCTGGTGGATATCATTGTCGGAAAAAGGAATGCCCAAGTGATTAAAGTATCCCACCATGGCCTTGGCGGTTCCACTGGTATCTGCTTTGGTTTGTTGATGACTCTCCCGGATTGTCAGATTGTAATCCTTGAAAAGATCAGGAAAGGTGGTGGCGGCATATTCCATCATGGCCTGGAATCCCACAATTTGTTTGGCCATATTCGGGGCAATCACGGCAGGGATATTGCCGGACAATATTGTTTCGTTGAGAAGATCTCTGTCCCCCCCTGTGGTGCCCATGACAAAGGGGATTTCATTATCAACATAAAACTGGACATTGTCGTTCACAGCAGTGGGGTGGGTGAAATCAATGCAGATAAACTCACTGAATTTTTTTTTAATTTCTTTGATGGCAGTGCCTCGGTGATCCGGGCGAATGAGTTGGATGATCGTTTTCCCCAGAGTATGGGTCTTTGCGGCTATTTCTGGGCCAGTCATGGCAAAGGGCAAAAGTTCAAATCTGGGATCATTTTGTATATGCCCGGCAATGGTGGTGACCACATTGCCGGGGATGCCATTCATCATGACATGTATTTTTTCCATGGTATTTATTCCTTTTGTTTTGTGGCTGCAAGGGCCAGAGTAATGGTTTTTTCCAGCAGTCCGCCATCTGGAATGTCAACGCCATGGATGGCCGTGGCAAGGGTTGCAAGGGCAGGGCGGATAAAGGGTTCAAACCAGGTTTTTCCCCTATTTTTGCTTAAATGGCTGAAGGCACCTATAATTTGAAAATTCCGGGTCAGAGTACAATAATAATACCCTTTTTTAAATTGCTTTTTATCAAATCCCGTGCGCTTATTCACAGCCTTTGCGCAATGATCCAGTAGTGATTCCTTCATGGTCGTGTCAAGGTGAACGTGAACATAAGGATCAATGAGTAAAGATGCCACATCATACTGCATGGGGCCTGTTCGTGCTGACTGAAAATCAATGATCCGGAGACGATCCTGGGTGACCATGATGTTTCTGGACTGCATGTCCCGGTGCATGAGTCCAGGCAGGGCATTGTCCAGGCATTGTCCGGCAATAAAATTAAACGGGGGAAACAGGCTGTCAAAGTCAATGTCCAGATTCAAATATCCCCTTAAAAACGCATCCACAAAATATCGACACTCATTTTCAAGGATCAGCTCCCGGGAGTAACTTGGGGTCTGGTAAGTCCAGCCGGGGTCAAACCCCTGACCCCCGCACATGGAAAAATCAATAATAAGGTCACAGGCAGCTCTATACCATTTGAGGATTTTTTGGGGGTCATGGGTGTCAAGGATGACCTTCTGGAGGTGAATATCCCCCAGATCTTCCAGTATTACCAGGCCGGAAAAAAGATCGTATCCTAATATCTTTGGCACGGGGATCTGTTGTTCATAAAGGTGGGTGCCGATGTTAATAAAGGCATCTATTTCCCGGGGGGAGGGCGGTGTCTGGCCCATGCCAAAAGCGTCAATGCCATGGCTGGCCACCACATAGGAAATGTCATCATGGGCAAGCCGGAACCATTTTCGGTCAGACCCATCCCCGGCAAGGGCAGTGATGGTGATATTGTCGCAAATATTTGTGGTTTGCGTGGCAGCGGGCAGAATGCCGGGGAAATGCTCATCCGGGTCGGTACATGCCGTCATGAAAAGTTGCCGGAGACTGGCATCCAGATAGGCCGCCGGTGTTCCCACATCCTGCCAGTAGAAATGATCCATTACACAGGCTTTTACCATACCCCCTCCAGCGCAGAGAGTTTTATACAGATCAATACTGCTGAAAATTTTTTCTTCTGGCATGTGATTAAATATGCTGGGGGACAGGATCTGGACACCGGTAAAAGCCAAAAGTTCCACAGGGGCCGGGGAGGGTGCATTAATTCCGGGGAAACCTGTGATAAAGCCGTCGCTGTTAATCTGCACCCCATTAAATCGCTGATCATCGTGGAGTACAAGGGTGGCTGGCCAATGGCCTTTTTTATGAAAATTCCACACCTTTGTCAGGTCAAGATCTGTTACAATATCTGAATTAATGACCCAGAAATCGGAATCCCCCATGATATCCCGTACATTTTTGATGGCTCCTCCAGTGTCCAGAAGGATGGGTTCATAACGGACATGCACCGGTATGGAAAACCTTTTTGCCTGGATAAAATCCTCAATTTGCCCGTGGAGATGGTGGGTATTGATCACGATTTCATGGCATCCCACATGGATGAGCCGTTTAATGGTTATTTCCACAAGGGGGGTATTTGCCAGGGTAAAAATCGGTTTAGGCCGTTGTGTGGTATGGGGGAGCAGTCGGGTGCCCAACCCTGCTGCCAGAATCAATGCTTTCATGGGATGTTTTTTAGCCTTTATTTCTTCTCATTGTTACCTTGTGGATCACACCGTTAGTATGACCAAAAAATCTTCAATGATTTTTTTGTATTTTACAATGGCATCATTGTCTTCTGTGCCGTTGACCCCATTGTTCATGAAAAATGTGGTGGCATTGGTGTAGTTGATGTTGGACAGGGATTCCTTGAGAAGAATGTCCTGGCGCTTGTACATTTTAAGTCCCTTGGCCTGGATTTTTTTGATGCGCTCTTTGGCATCATGTTTACCCGCAGGATATTTTTCAAAATAGAGCAGGGCTACTTTGTAAGATTCCATGAAGGGTTTTAGAAACACAGAAAAGGATCGGAGTTGCCTAAAGCCTTCCGAGGTGAGATTAAAGGTGTCAGAAAATTCGGGGTGGGGAACCACAACTCCCTCCTCCATAAAGGCTTTAATGCTGTCTGAGATGTGTTCGCTACAGGTTTTTTCATCGTCAAAGGAGAACTCATCAATGAAAAAATCCTGGAGAAATCCATAGGTTTTGTGCAGGTCTGTTGAGGAAAATTGAAATCGATCTGTCTTGAGAATTGCCAGGGCTGTATAGGCCGCAGGGATAAAAAAAGCAATGGCATTGTTTTTGTAGTAATCCAGAACGGGTCGTTTGTTGTCTTTGACAAAAAAACGGGTGTTTTCAGTGATTTCATCCTCTTCATCATCGGCCAGTTCAATGAATTTTCTGGAAACAAAGTTTTGCAATACCCGATCCAGTGCCCGATCGGGATCAATGGTTAAGGTGTCGGCAAGTTCGGCGTTGCAAAAGGTGAGCATGTTCATGTAAGCGCTGACCCGGAACATCAACTCTTTTTTGGAAAAACGGCCCGCAGGCGAGTTGAGTATCCCGCTTGCAATGATGCCATGGGGGGTAATGATGGTGGTGTTATTGATGGCATTGATTAGTTTATATCCCATGCTCTGGCATAATTTTTTATGCTGATCTTCCCCCATAAATCGTTGAAATTCGTCCTTGTCCCGGAGATAGGCGTTCAGGGAGATGGGCTCGTGGAACTTTATATAGACTTTGCCGTATTTTCTTTTTAAAAATTTTCTGGCCTTGATGAGCTGGGATAAATTTTCCGACTCTTTCTTACCCCCCTCAATCTCATGGAGGTAAGCATCTTCCTCTAATACCCGGTCATAGCCCACATAGGCGGGTATGAATATAAGATCTTCACAGGCCTTGTTACGGTGGGCCTTTATCAGCATGCTTAACAAGCCCAATTTAGGGGATAAGAGTTTGCCGGTGCGACTTCTTCCTCCTTCAATGAAAAATTCCATGTTAAAGCCCTCAGAAAGGAGTTTTTCAACATATGCCCCAAAGATACGGGAGTACAGCGGAGCGCCCTTGAATGTCCGTCTAAGAAAAAAGGCTCCCCCACTCCGGAAAATAGGCCCCAGAGGCCAGAAGGATAGGTTTTTGCCTGCAGCGATATGGGGGCAGGGCATATTGTTTTTAAACATGAGGTAGGAGAGCAAAAGATAATCCAGATGGCTTTTGTGGCAAGGAGCAAGGATCACCGGTGCTTTTTTTGATTCTTCCCGGATACGGTCAAGGCCGTCCTGATCCACCACCACCCCTTCAAAGATATTATTAAAGGCCCAGGTCAATATCTTTTCAAGGATGTAAATCACCGGAAGGCTGTAGCTTGCTGCGATCTCCTTAATATAGCTGGCCGCCTTTTTATGGGTGGTCATGAGGGGGGTTTCATTTTGCTCAGAATGTGCCTTCATGAACTCCTGAAGGGTTTTCTGGGTCAAAATATCTTCGGTGATCTCTGCCCGTGTCTTGAGCACTGGGCCGGTGAAGCTTTGTTTCTGGCGATTCAAGAGATCCATCAGATGAGTTCGCAAGCTGTAGGCCTGGAAATCTTCGTCAATATTTTTGATGTCCGGTCGGTTTAAAAATTCTTTGAGATTAATGGGATCTGAAATTTCAATGCATATTTTATCCGGTTTTTGGAACATGGCAGCCAAGCGTTTGAGCCGTCCGGGTTTTTCATTGCTTCCCAGCAGGATGTCAAACAGCGAAGAGGTCGTTCGAATGGGTTTTAAGCTGTATATGATGGTCTGGGGAACCAGTAACAGGGGTCTGTCACTACTTTTTTGAAAATGGATGAGGTGAAGCAGGGGGCTTGGTTTAGAACGGATAAAACGTTTATAGAAGCTTTTGCTCTCCACCAAATGAATAAAGCCGGATCGGCCCTTGGAGAACTCACCAAAGAAATATCTGGATACATAGGGATCTTTAAAAGAAAATGTGCAGATTAGAGAATCTATCTGGGTGATAAAAATTTTAAACAGACGTTTGACGGGTAGAAGAAAGAAAAACGCGGTATCAAAAATGATTTCAGGGTAGGGTAGGGCATTTTTTTCAAAGATGGTTCTGTAAAATAAAAAATCAATGTGGCTTTTATACTTGCTCACATAAATGACGGTGCCGGTTTCATTGAGATGGCTAAGTTTTGCGGTTTTTTTCTTATCCAATTTAATTCTGGAAAATAATCGGTCAAAGAAAAAAGGAGAAAGGATGCCTTTGTTGCCTGGATAAAAACAGGCAAAAAAACCTGTTTGGTTGTCAAGAGCTGCGGTTATTTTATGGTGATAGAATTTTTTGACAGCTTGGGTGGTGCCATTGAATATTGAAAATGGATCCATTATATTTCCTTGAATGCCATGGAATGCCATGGTCTACTGCTATTTTTGTCTGACGCTTGATACAGAAATTTTTTTTTATCACAAGCCCCGATCCCATGGCAACAAAATAATTAGCATCTAAAAATTGCCTTGATTTACTTGGTTTCATATGCTAATTGATTGACCTTAACTGACGTGTAATGGGTGAGTTTAATAATTAGTTGTGATTTTATATAGTTATTTTGAATTTTGCAATCATTAACATGGTAAGGAGGATTATTTAATGAAGACTTTGATTGGTGGTGCAGTTGCCGTTCTGTTGGGTATTATTGGTATTGCTGTTTGGTTTGGTGCATTTCTGCAGATTCTTGCCGGTGCCATTCCTCCGGTTCTTTTGCTGGGTGGCGGACTTGCCCTCTATCTGGGTTTTGATGAGCTAAAGGATAGCTGGAAAAAAAATGATGGTGACGATGAACCCGTAGCTGACGATAAAGACAGGATTGCCGAATTGGAAAAAGAGTTGGCAGACCTTAAAAAATAGGTATTTGATCTACCCCAAGGAGCAACAGATGCTTGTCTGTTGTTCCTGTTTTCTTACCCCTCCCCACCTCTTCCTTGTCCCCCCCTTTGCTTGTCTCACTAAAAATTGAGTGTCGAAAGGTAGTGAAACACGCTTTAGAATCCCCTCCAAACTGGGTAAATAATGAAAGTGTCGCTGTGGTGTTAAAGTACCCCATGACCATATGACCATTATTTATGAGCCTGTTGATTAAGTCGCTTTTTGCAAAATAAACACACAACATCTTGATATTGGGTCATTTGATATTCAGCATATTGTATTTATAATCCAAAAATCTGTATCACATCAACAGGGTCATTTATAAATATGATATTCTTGTTTTGTTTTTTTAAATTCCGCCAGATCCATGCGCCAAGATTTTTCCAGTGTATGTATCTCTTCTTGTTCTTCAATGCGTTTTTTCAAGTCTTCACTGCCAAGGATAAGATCCATGGGGGATTTGTGAAATTCATATTCATAGGGGGGTTCTTTCCATTGAAAATCCGCTTTGTGATGTTTAAGAATTTGTTGTAGAAGAAGCAATGAGGTTCGGTAGGGTTTA
>CAYSSE010000058.1:0-19126 GCA_964433355.1 uncultured Desulfocicer sp. | reverse complement strand
GCCCATTACCCGTCGGGGGGGGGCGGCATGATATCATTTGGCTCCGCGTCTACGATCCAATATTCGTTGTGTCCTACAGGACATGCCCATTTTATATGAAAGAGTAGACACGCCTAACATTCTTTCACACTTCGTTGTGGACAGGCCGAGGCCAGAATACGGTCTGCCCGTGGCAGTTATATGAAAGAGTAGATATACCTAAATATTCTTTCATGCTTTGTTGTGGGCAGGACGAGGCCAAAATAAGAGCTGCCCGTGGCGATATAAAAAAGCGCTCATCATTGAAGTATTTTAGACGGAGTTTTTTATAAAAAATGAAGATAGACACATCCCATGCGTTGTCCTGTGAACCATGCACTGCCCCCCATGACAACCCATGTATAAATAATAGAGGTGGAATGCCACAGATAACACTCATTGGGATCAACCATAAAACAGCCCCCGTGGCGCTAAGAGAGATTCTTTCCTTCACCGGAGACGAGGCAGACATTGCCCTGCATAGGCTTTTCCAAAAACCTGAAATCGGAGAACTGGTACTATTTTCCACCTGCAACAGAATGGAAATTTTGTTTATCCCAGTCCAGGGGGATGGTCAAGATTGTGTCAAAACATTCCTTTCCCAATTTAAATCTGTTCCCGTTGACAAATTTGAAGACGCCCTTTACACCTATACAGGAGATGAGGCCATCCAACACCTTTTTCGGGTCTCCTGTAGTCTGGATTCCATGATGGTGGGGGAACCCCAAATCCTGGGCCAGGTAAAGAAATCCTATCGGAACAGTGTGGCTGCAAACACCTCCGGTGTCATTCTGAACCGCCTGATGCACAAAGCCTTTAACATTGCCAAAAAAGTAAGAAGAGAGACCGGCATCGGGGACAACGCCGTGTCCATAAGCTATGCAGCCACAGAACTTGCCAACAAAATTTTCAGTGATATCAGCACCCGGAGCGTGATGCTCATGGGGGCAGGGGAAATGGCAGAACTTGCCGTGGAACACCTGATATCAAACGGCGTTAAAGAGATTGTGGTGGCCAACAGAACCTTTTGCAATGCCGTGACCCTGGCAAAAAAATTCAATGGGAAAGCCGTTAAATTTGAAGAAATGGAAGGCTTTATAAAAGAGGTGGACATCATCATCAGCTCCACCGGGGCCACAGAATTTATCCTCACCGCCTCCCAGATAAAAGGCATCATGCGTTCCAGAAAAAACCGACCCCTGTTCTTCATTGACATTGCCGTGCCAAGGGATCTGGATCCGAACATCAATCGGATCAGCAATTGCTTTCTCTATGACATTGATGACCTCCAGGACATTGTCAATGGCAATATTGATGAACGGAACAAAGAAGCCATCAAAGGGGAGCGCCTGGTGGACGAAGCGGTGATCAAGTTCAAGAAATGGATGGATAGCCTGGAAATGGTTCCCACCATTGTGGCCATCCGAAGAAAGATAGATGGCATTGCCCAGGCAGAAATCAAAAAAACTGTGGGTGCCATGGCCCACCTCTCCCCCCAGGATCACGAGGCCATCGAGCGCATGACCCGATCCATTGCCGACAAAATCATGCATGACCCCATACGGTTTTTAAAAAACATGGGCAACCATCGAGATGACGCCCGGTACCTTAATGCGGCCCGTCATCTGTTTAACCTTGATCACACAGATTCCCTGTAACTCATTCCTTAAAAAAACGGCCTCCGCCAGGATGGGGATAAGGCAACCCTATCTTCAATTTTAAACTTTACTTTACCATTAGAACAGATTACAATATTAAATTCAACTTTTCGGATTTTAGTTGATGACCCCTCCTGAGCCAGGAATTAAAGGGGTGTAAGAGAGTCCAAATTGACTTTATTCAGCTATATACGGCTACGTTTACTCATGAATATACAGGCTCTTTAAAAAGCACTTTAAAATGATGCCCAAATTCTGAGTTCAATGGCGGCATCAACCCCGAAAATTTGAATTTGTTGATTTTAATCTGATCAGAAGCAACTCAAAGCCGAAGGATATATAAACATGGAAGAAAAAGAGATACAGTTTTTTAAAACACTGTTGACCGAAAGACTCAAAGATCTGCTTTCCCATGCTGATACCACTGTAAACGGAATGACTCTTCCCAAGGAGAATTTCGCAGATCCCACAGACCGGGCATCCCACGAATCGGAACGTAACTTTGAGCTAAGAATCAGAGACCGGGAACACAAGCTTATTAAAAAAGTAAAAAAGGCATTGATTCGCATTGAAAACAATAGTTTTGGCATCTGTGAAACCTGTGGAGATGATATCTCTTCTGCACGATTAAAAGCACGGCCCGTGACCACCCAGTGCATTGAGTGCAAAACCAGGGAAGAAATGATGGAAAAAGCCCTTGGAATTTAAGGAACCCGTGATTGATCTTCATATTCATTCCAGTGCCTCGGATGGCACCTACAGCCCCGAAGAAATTGTGGAACAGGCCCAGGAGCAAGGACTTAAGGCCATTGCCATTTCCGATCACGATACCATAGACGGGGTGTGCCAGGCCATGGATGCTGGCATTCCCCCCTCCCTTGAATTCATGACCGGCATTGAAATCAGTGCCGATCCCCTTGAGCGCATGAACGGAGGGGGCAGTTTTCATATTCTGGGGTATGGATTCAGTATCTATGACAATTTCCTGCACAAAACCCTGGAAACCCTCCAACAGGCCCGGGAGAATCGAAACCCCAAAATCATAGAAAAACTCCAGCTGGCAGGCATAGACATTTCCATTGAAGATGTTGAAAAAATCTGTGGCAATGGTCAGATGGGACGGCCCCACATTGCCCTTGCCCTCATAGAGAAAAAAGTGGTAACCACCTTTAATGAAGCCTTTGATCGCTACCTTGGCACGGGTTGCCTGGCCCATGTAGATAAGACAAGACTCTCCTGCCAGGAGGCGATCCAACTCATTCACAAGGCCGGGGGGGTTGTCGTTCTGGCCCATCCAGGACTCATCAAAGCCCCCGAGACCTATCCCATGGGAGAACTAATTGATGATCTTGTGAGCATGGGACTTGACGGAATTGAAGTCCACCACACCGATCACTCGGAAGAACAGATTCGATATTTTGAAAAAATGGCCCAAAACAGAGGTTTACTGATCACTGGGGGGTCTGATTTTCATGGAGATATGAAACCTGAAGTACAAATGGGAAAAGGCACCGGAAATCTCCATGTCCCCTGCCACTTATTTGAAACCCTTTCCAATGCCATCACCGATCTTCATAAATCCCCGGCAGCCCTGGAAATCCTTGAGGAAAACTTGGGTCATACCTTCCAGGACAAAGCGTTGCTGGCCACGGCCCTTCGCCATAGCTCCTATGTGAACGAATCCCAGGATGCCGAACTTTCCGACAATCAGCGGCTGGAATTCATGGGGGATGCCGTTCTGGGTCTTGTGATTGGTGAATTCCTCATGGAACAATCCCCGGATATGAAAGAGGGGGATCTGTCTAAGATGAGGGCCGGACTGGTCAGTGAACCCGGCCTTGCAACCATGGCCAGAAAGATTGACCTGGGACGATTCATTTTTCTTGGCAAGGGAGAATGGCTGTCTGGCGGTACAAAAAAGAACTCCATTCTTGCCGATACCTTTGAGGCGGTGATGGCCGCCATCTATCTGGATCTGGGATTTATCAAAACGTCCCAGCTGATCAAAGGGCTGTTCCAGGATGAGGTGGATTATATTTCCAGTAAAACAACGGTGGTGGATGACTATAAAAGTCTTTTGCAGGAGTACGTCCAGGAGATGGGCCAAAGGGCACCCCGCTATACCGTTTCTGGAGAACAGGGCCCTGACCATGCCAAAACATTTGAAATCAATCTAAGGGTTTGCAGCATCCAGGCCACGGGAGTGGGGAAAAGCAAAAAAGCCGCAGAGCAGGATTCCGCAGAAAAGGCACTGAAACGCCTGAAAAAAGCAAAAATCCTGGATCAAGCAAACTTGGAAAACCAAGAAAATGCCCCCCCCCCATCCAACGGAAAAAATGATGTAAACGATCATGACCTGTTAAATAAGGTCTGCCAGGAATGACCCATGCCCTCTGAAAAGCCTCTGGTCATTCCTATTTTTATCCCCCACTCCGGCTGCCCCCACCAGTGTGCCTTTTGCAATCAATCCATCATCACCAGCGAAACACATTCCCTGCCCGATGCAGCCTTCATTCAAAAGGAAGTCAATGATTTTCTGAAATTTAAGGGAAACCGTTCCCATGTCCAGCTGGCCTTTTTTGGCGGGAATTTTCTGGGGCTTCCTCCAAAAACCATTGTGACGCTTCTGGCGTGTGCCCAGCAACTGGTCAGGGAAAATAAAATTAATGAAATTCGATGTTCCACCCGGCCAGACACCATCTGTGAATCCATTCTTGATATCACCAAAGACTATGACTTAACCACCGTTGAACTGGGGGTTCAGTCCATGGATGACGGGGTTTTAGAACAGGCCCGCAGGGGTCATACCCAGGAAGATACCCGGAATGCGGCTCGTCTGCTCAAGGCATATGGCATTAAGACTGGCATGCAGATGATGGTGGGCCTTCCCGGTGATACCCCCCAAATCGCCCTGAATACAGCTATGACCATCTGCCGTTTGAAACCTGATTTTATGCGCATTTATCCCCTGATTGTGCTTGAGGGAAGCCTGCTTACCCGATGGTATCGAAAGGGAGATTACATCCCCATGGAACTGGCTGAAAGTGTCTCCCTGGTCAAGGAGCTGTATAAGGTCTTCACCGAGCATGAAATCCCGGTAATCCGCATGGGCCTCCAGGCCTCGGATCTTCTCCAAGATCCAGAATCCATGTTAGCAGGCCCCTGGCATCCGGCCTTTGGGCATCTGGTATTTTCTGAGCTGTTTCTTGATAAAACCCTGGGTGAAATTCAAAAAAAATATCCGGTAACGGTAACGGTACCGGAGCAGATCACCTTGATTGTGCATCCATCCTCCCAGTCCCGGCTCAGGGGGGATAAAAATCATAATATGAAAATATTACAGACAAGATATCCCCGAACTACTTTCACTGTGAAAACAAATTTGTTGCTGAACCGGGAGGATATTGTTATCGAGTAAGGGACTTAGGGGGGATATCACCGCCGATTCCGGAGCCCAAGCCCCTTCAAAAAGTTACGCAAAAATTGATCCTGACAGGGCCGATAATTTTTATGCCCCTCTTTTCTAAATAAGGCAGTTAATTCGCCTTTGGAAACCGTCACCCCCGCCATACTGAAAATTTCCATGAGATCATCCTGCCTTAATTCCAGAGCAATCTTCATTTTTTTCATTATCAGATTATTATTCAATGCCTGGGATGACTTAGACGGAAGTTGACTACCCTCTTCCCGTATCCCCCGGTTATAGGTAATCAGGCCATCCAGAAACAAGCCCATGGCATCATCACCACAGACCATGAATTCCGGGTCATCTTCTTTTGCCATCAAAGCCTTCACACCCGCAAGATTCACATTACATTTGCCCAGTTGAAAAATTTTCACCATGGTGCTGTCTTTCACATCCATGGCATAGCGAAACCGCCGCAGTATATCGTTGTTATCCATTAAATTTCCAATATCTCCAAATATACGAATAAGTCTACAAGTGTTGACCTACTTTAAAATTTTGAAATAAATGATTATTATCTCCAAACACCATTCAAAATAATTTGAGAAAGGAGATAATAATATGAGCATTGTAGAGGAAACATTTCAGAATGAACAGCAAAAAATATCTGATGAAAACGCCAGCCGTTCCCGGGCAAACCATTTTTATCTCATCAAAGGGTTTGCTTGGGCAGATTCAAGCCATTGTATGACAATAAAACGTCAAAAAATATATTTTTAGAAAATTTTAGAGCTGTGCGGGTAGGTCACGCTGGGCCTATTTGGATCATAATCTCAGTCTTATTTACAAGGCATAGATACAGATTGAAGGCTCAAACAGCTACAGGTTGCCCAAATTCGTTTTCACGCTCGTATAGTTCTCCTTGATGATGTAAAATTTACCCTGGCCTGCTCCCCAGATACTTACGAGCGGGTGACTCAACGTAATGTTCCAGCAGAACGGCCAAAACTAAGCTCACCGGGATCACCACGGCCGTTCCCCAGGCTGGCATCGGCGTGGGCAACCCCTTGATCCAGAATTGATCGGGACGGGCGATCCAGGCCACATACTGGATGATGGGTTCATGCACCAGGTACAACGACAAGGAAATTTTGCCCAGAAACAACATGGGTGGCCAATTCAGTAAGCGCCAAGTAACAGACCCCGCTCCCTGTTCGGCCATTGACAGGCCAACAATAATCTGAAGCAGCGTAAACGGAAACACCCCCTGCATCCAGCAACTTCCGCCCAAATCTATCTTGGTCAGCACATTAACAACAGACAAGACAACGATGAAAAGTGAGAAAATCCCCGCACTCCATTCAACCTTGCGCATCCACTGGTGGCCTTGAACGATTGACACGCCCATCATCTTGACAGACGTGTCGCGATCCCGGCTTCCTTGGCGTAGCACCAACAATCCTGCCACCAACCCCATCTCAAATACGGGTATCCTGGAAATGGGCCAGGCGTGCGACACCCAAAAACCCACGTTAGGGTCAGCAACCTTCGAAATGCCAAAATAGAGACCAAAGAACACAACGGCTTGTAACACCATCAGAACAGTGATCGAGCGATTCAAGTGCGAGTCCGACCGGTTTTGGTAGCGTTTGAGAAGCCAAGGGGTAATGAGATAGAAGAAGGCCAGGGTGGAAATGGTCCAGCCTGGGCCATCAATGTTTCTGCTAAAAATTGCGAGCTGTGCGGGTAGATCATAGCTGAGCCTATTTGGATCAGAATCTCAGTGCTATTTACAAGGTATAGATACAGCTTGAAGGCTCAAACAGCCCTAATTTATTACATTTGTATATTAATGCGCTACAAATAATTGGTACCCGCACAGCTCGAAACTTTTTAAGGCGGAATATATTTAGGGCCATAATCCGCCAAGTAAACAATCAATGAAATCGGTGCATAAATGCCACAAGCATCCCACAGATACTGCACGCCACTTCCATGAAGGAACGGCCAGAAGACCGCAATAAAATATCCCCGCCCATAAACCGTGGAGAGGGTGAAAACCTATGCTACAACGATTGGGATCAAAAATTGGATCGGCCAAGAGATGATCTAAATCAATGAGCATTGTTGCCAACATAATCAGCGCTGCTTTCCACCAGTTTTTCTTCCAAAATAGTTTTGCGAATACAAATGGCACCAATAGATGAAACGAGTAATGAATTATATGTCTGAATACGTCGGAACTACCTTCCATTGAGTATCCTACTTCTTTTCTTCCTTAAGCATTGCACCTAACGGTTAGGGTAACCGGCGGCAAGGGCTACCATAAAATTAGCCGAAAAGGAATCACTTAAAAACCACCTCAGCCTTAAAAAAGTGCAAGCCCTTGCCGTCGGGTTGACCCGTTGGTTAGCACCATAGATTACGTCATCTTATGCTAAATAGTCCAAAAGATTTTTATTTAAACCGATCGTTGAAGTTCTTGTTCAGCACTTTTAACCAAATGCTCTACAGCCCATGTATTGAGGCTCTGGTTTGATATTTGAGCAGCAAGTGCAATAGCTCGATGTCCTTCTGGAGGCAATCGTAACACAAATTTTCCAGAATATGGTTTTTCCGGTGACTCTCCTAATTCCTGACAAAAATCAAGGTAAGTGTCCACTGACACTTGAAATTCCTTTTCAAGGCTTTTTGCATTATCAGACTGGAATGTTATCGTATCTTTGGTATTTATAACATGTCCATAGAATATCTTTGCCTCATTGTCAAAGGAAACTTCTCCAAGATAGCCTCTATATGTAAGAATATTTGATTTGTTCATAATTCAATTCCTGCCCGTTTTAAAAATGCTCTGATGTCATTTACAGCACCTTTGACCGCCTCTTTTTGAGGATGAGGAGAGTGGAAAACCGCTCGTTGATCCCCTAACTTGACACAAACACGAGACCCTTGGCGTTGTAAGATTTCAGCACCACATCCTTTCAAAAGATTTACAATATCAGCCCAGACTATACTGGAATGTGCGGGGCGCTCAAATACTTTTTGGAGTGTTTTTGTCTGTTTTGAATTTAATGTCATCCTGTAATTTTCCAAAATGTGAACAGCTAATCTATTCAAACCCTAATGTCTATAGTATCGTTACATGATACTACATTGTCAAGAAAATTAAGGGCTAATTTTTAAAATAAGCTGTTGTCATATTTTTGATGTTTGGATTTATAAGTATTTGCTTAACGCTAAGGGTAACCGGCGGCAAGGGCTACCATAAAACCAACAGAAAGCGCATCATTTCAAAGCGCTTCACCCTTAAAAAAGTGCAGGCCCTTGCCGTCGGGTTGACCCGTTGGTTCGGCGTTCTTTCTAAAATAGCCAACATGAAATGCTTTCCCCTTCTTTAGTGGAACGGTTTCTTTTTTTACCTCATGAATCCCAATGCTCATACAGGCATTCGAAAACTCTTCAAGAGAAACCAACCGCATTAACGGTGTAAGGAGTTCAAGGCTTTTGTATTGAGTAGGCGTTACCGGGGCTGACTCTGTACTCGGTAATTGAAAAACAACCACCAACATAGCTCTCGGTAGCATGCAACGTTCGATACTTGCCAATGCGGTGCGTATGCTGACATACTCAAATAAAAGCCCTGCGAAGACCATTGAAACAGGTTCAATTTGGAAACCTGAAATAGTGAAATCGGCTTCGATCGTTTGCAGACATGGAATCTTGCTTTCAAAACGATTCTTGAGAATCTCAAGGTACTCGGGGTTTATATCAAGGCCCACAATACGTTTCGTTTGTGATATATCAATATGCTCGAAACCGTTGCCGGTTGTGCAACCAAAAACTGCAAGAGATTCGGGAATATATTCTGCCAATGCCGACGCAAACAGTTTGCTAAGAACCTGTGCTTGGAAAACTTCAGGCAAAGCCATGTGAGCCTCGTAATCAGAAGCAGGAATTTGTAGCCAAGGATTTTTCATGTCATCTCGCCGAATGTGGAGCGGAGGGGCCGGGCGGCTTTTCCCTGGAACCTCTGATGAAAGTTTTCATTTTGTTTTCGCACATATTTCCAAAAAACTACATTACAAACCCGGTCTCTCTCAAGCGTTTGGCTCGCCGAAAGCTTCGCCTACTCGCTGCTGCCAGCGCATAGGGTCACGCTTGAGATGCATGATGGTTCCTACCAAAATGCAGTCACTACGAACTTGGTATAGCACGCCGAAAGGGAATCGGTCGGTGAGGCATCTTCGGGCTCGGCATGAAAACATCGGCCAGGTTTCTGGATGGTGTCGGATCCGCTCGAATGTACGCTGTACCTCCACAGCAAACTCAAAGCCCAGGCCAGGACGCTGTTCATTGTAGTAGTCAACGGCTTCAGCAAATTCGTCTTCCGCACATGAGAGGACGAGTATTCTCATCGTTGGTTGATCCTGGCCAGGACGTCCTCTGCTGGGGAAGCTGTGAGTAACCCTTTGTCGTATGCTTCGATTCTATATTCAATCTCTTCCGTCCAAGCAGTATCGATATGGTTGTCCTCAGAGGGATCGAAACTCTGGAAGAGGCGTTGAATCAACTCAGCCCTCTCGATGGGCGGTAGGGCAAGCGCATCATTGAGCAATCTCTCCGTTGTAGCTGTCATATAGTCCACCTCGTCTTTGTTTTAGTTCTATTTAAATATAGCCGACAATACGCAACTTCGCAACCCGGATTTGTGATGGCTGATCAGACGCCGAACGGTGAAGTCACCAGCCGCGCCAAAAGCTTACGGAAAAGCGCTTCCCGTTCTCGCGCACTGACTGGTTAGCGCTCTTCGCGAGCAATTTAGTTATGTTTTAAAATACTTGCAATTTAAATGGTTCAGTAAAATGGACGATATCATTTTTTGATAAAATCAATTGTTCAATTGGCTTGTAACTTGTAAGGTTTAATTAATATTTCCGCAGAAATTCCTAAACCTTTTTGTAATTTTCTTATCATATTCAGTGATAATGATCTTTTTTTGTTTAGTATTTCTGAGACCCGTGCTCTTGAACCGAGAAGGGGCTCCAAATCTCTACGAGATAAGCCCTGACTTTCCATTTGATGGAGTATAGCTTCAACAGGATCTGGAGGAGGAATCGGATAATTCCTTTCCTCGTATGACTCTATCAGCGTAACCAAGATTTCCAGTCTATCTCCTTCAGGGGAATCCGGGGTAGCAGCCATTAGTTTTTCAACTTCCTGTAAAGCATCTGAATAGTCTTTATCTGTTTTGATAAGTTTGATTTCCATAATGCCACCTATATTGTCGTGACGTCTGTTTTGTCATATTCGCTGTGAGTACCTATAAAACGAATATAAACAATGCTGAACTCATAATTGAGAGCTACCACAAGACGATACGTATTTCCTTTAATATTAAAAACGATTCGATTGTTTGAAACAAAACTGGCATTTCGATAATCATTTTTCACATCACTGGGTGTTCTCCAGTTAGCGAATTTTGTTTTTGCATACCATGCCCGTAATGATTGCTCTGAGTCTGGATGAAGGTTCCAGAAACTCCTCAATATTTTTTTTGCGATTACTCTCATAAAAAGAGCATATCAAATTACCAGATTGGGAGCAAGTGGTTTTTTGTTTTAAATCATAGGAAATATCCCGAATAATTGTCATTGTTAACAATGTTGGAAAACAGCTATTTAAGAGTCGATCAATTACTTAAAAATTCGTTTCTATAAAATTTAGTTTTAAAGGCTTTATGAAAAATCTCCATCTAACACAGCCGATATCAAGGTAGACAAGCGCTAACGCCGAGCTAACCTGCCCAGCCAACAGCCTCCGAAAAAACTGCAAACTTCTCTGGGTCAGGTTAAGTGATTTGTTCGGCAGATATGCCGTTTAACCATAGCTCCGACTCACTCAAGTCCATTTCTTCATTCCAGCTTATTCCATAGCCACCTAAGTCTACCTTTATACAATTAAACAATATATCATTTGTTAAAGGACGAAAAGATTCTTGTTTTAATAATGGTGAGCAATCGTAAATTTTCTTTATATCATTCTCAAAAGTTACAATAATTCGTTTATCTATTATTGGCTTTACCATTTTTATTTTTGGATAGTAAGTCATAAGAAGTCCTCCTTATTCTAACCCAGGAATTTTTTTGAAATTTTGAGTTTCCCACATATCATTTAATTCGCGCTTATAAATGGTTGCCCATTCTTTTATTAAGCGATGAGCTCTTTTGGGAAGATCTCCTTCGATCATCTCCAGTGTTTCAATATTGTAAACCCCATTGAACTCGCCATAGATAGCATGAAAATGTGGAACACCATGCTCTTTGAAATACATTTTTATTAGGATACCATAAAACCTTGCAATAATAGGCATTTTATACACCTGATGTTGTTTAAATTAAGCTTGATACGAGAGACATGGTTTGCCACCTTGGCAATTAGAACTCTTGCGTTGAAAACATTTATTCCATTCTCACCGTATCTATAGTTAGATTTGAGATATTTCAACCTATACGACAATAATTCGTGGTCATTCCCATGTCTGTATTTGTGGCCATAACTTTTTTTGGTGTTTCTATTAATGTAGCCGATTTTAGCAATTTGCATTGAACCATCAACATACTTTGAAGTTTTAGTGAAGAATCGCTGTATACTAACTTTAAGGAACATGGGTCACCTTGAAGCAATTTTTTTGACCTAAAAATAAAGTCAGTAATTACAATTAATTGGCAATAACATATATTCGGTTCCCGTGTAGTGGCTCCTATGTCAAACCCCAACTTTAACATCTTGCATACCCATTTGATACCCCGACTTTCCATAATTTGTCGAATCAGATTTCCTATCATTTGTTCAAGTAAGCCGCTGCGCGGCAGATCCCCGAAGCCTCCCATCTCAACCACCTTCTTGAAAGACCTCCATTATTTCTAATAACGGGCATGTCCTGCCGAACACAACGAATATTGAAAATGATATCATGCCGCCCCCCCCCCCCCCGACGGGCAATGGGCCGCCCGGAACCGTAGACGGCCCAATTGGCCGGTTCCTATTGCCCCTCGGGGGGGCTCTGCTGAGGTTGCCCGGAAGTTTTATTTTCTAATAAAATTTCATAAAATCAATCACTTCCTGTAAACTTTAGGGGTTGTTTCTTTTAACCCCAATTTAAGGAGAAGTGTCGTGATGAAAGATTATTATGAAAAATCCATGAGAACCCTAAAACTTGCAGGTCTGAGTCAAAGCACCCAGGAGTGTTACACCCGTTCTGTTCGTCAAATTGTAGATTTTTATGAAAAAACACCTGACCTGATCTCAGAAGTTGAGCTGGAAGATTATTTTCTTCATAGACGAGATGAAGATCAATGGTCAGCGTCCACTTTGCGTATTGCCCATAGCGGCATCCGGTTCTTTTTTCAGAATGTGCTCAAGCGTGACTGGCACCTTCTGTCCTACATGAATTCAAAAAAAGAAAAACGGTTGCCCTGTGTTTTGAGCAGACAAGAAGTCTATAACATACTCAACTGCGTGACTGTTTTTCACTACTATACTTTTTTTTCAACAGTTTATGCCTGCGGCTTCAGGCTTTCTGAAGCATTGAAAATAGAGGTGTCGGACATCGACAAAGATCGTATGATGATTCATGTTCACAGAGGAAAAGGGGCTAAGGATCGTTTTGTCCCTATTTCTCAGAACACACTTGATCTGCTTCGACGTTATTGGCGCACCCATAGAAACTCCCAGTTTATATTTCCAGCTTTGGGCAGAGGTTCAAATAAGGCCGCTGTTTCAAAATCACCCATGTCCATGGGAAGCGTCCAAAATGCCTTTCGACAAGTAAAGAGTACTGCCGGGATCACAAAACGGTATGTTTCCATCCATACCTTGCGACACAGCTATGCGACCCATTTATTGGAAGCTGGGACAAATCCCAGGCTCATTCAACGCTATATGGGCCACAGTCAGCTTGAAACTACCATGGGATACTTCCAGTTCACCAACAAAGGGGCCGAAGATGCCTACAACATCATAGACAATACCATGAGAGGATTTGACCGTGTACTCAATTAATGAAATCTTTCGGACTTTTGGCCCGGAGTACATGGCATCTTTTGAAACATCCATGCCCAATAATCATAAAAAGGTCATTGAAGCCATTATTCAATGCCGGACGAAAGCCTGTGGTCTGGTCGTTTATGAATGCACCAAGTGCGGTATACAGCACATATCATTCAGATCCTGCGGTAACCGCCATTGCCCGGCATGTCAAAATCATAATACCAAACAATGGATGGAAGTGCAGATGGAGCGGCAACTGCCGGGGCACCATTTCATGATCACATTCACAGTACCTGAACAATTACGAGCTCTCATCCGCAGTAACCAGCGAGTCGCATATACCGCAATGTTCGCGGCATCTTCACAGACTCTAAAAAAACTTGCACTCGATCCCAGATTTATGGGAGGTGATTTACCCGGTTTTTTCGGAGTGCTTCACACCTGGGGCCGCCAGCTACAGTACCATCCCCATATCCATTACATTGTTCCTGGCGGAGCAATATTAAAGGAAGATGGCAGTTGGCACCCTTCCAGAATTGATTTTTACCTGCCCGTGAAGGCTATGTCAAAGATATTCCGGGCAAAATTCTGTGAAGAAATGAAAAAAGCTGGCCTTTTATCCCAGATACCCGCCAGTATCTGGAAAATTGACTGGAATGTTAACAGTCAGGCCATTGGCAACAGCGAGAACAGCATCAAATACCTGGCTCCCTATATTTTCAAGGTGGCCATCTCTGACCATCGTATTGTCAAAGTTGAGGGGCGAGATGTCTTTTTCAAGTATAAAAAGACTGGTAGTGAACGCTGGCGTACCATGAAGCTTGATGCCATGGAATTTATTCGTCGATTTCTTCAACACGTCTTGCCCACAGGCTTTATAAAGGTGAGATATTATGGATTTTTGAGCCCTTCATCTTCAGTTGAATTGGACCAGATTAGGAAACTTATGGAAACGGCTTATGGAATCAAAGCTGTAGAATCCATATCTGAACAGAAAACGGTGATACCTCCAATTATTTGCCCTGAGTGCGGGGGGGAACTCAAGTATTCTTATTCGGTACTGCCGCATCAGATGATTCCTGAAGATCCCGGATAAAATGTAGGACTGTACAGAGTTAAAAACTATTTGTTTGAAATCCCGTGTGAACGGAACAGGATGTCTGCGCCAAGGCTTCCAAGATTAGGCTTTTTTACCTACAAAATATCAAAGATCAGGCTACAATAATTCGATTGCAACGTAATTGTTGAAAACATTCCTCTTTCCCACCGGAGGTTTTCCCGCTTCGGTGGGATTTCCCTCCTGAACTATTCCAAGCAAAACCCTTATGGCAAAATTAGGCACTGGCTCCGAATACGGGCTTCTTGAACAAAGGATTGAGTTCGACCTTGCAGGTCGACACAATCATCCTTAGTGTTTCACTCGGTTTACTTTGACATCATATCCAAACTCATCAGTAATGTTCTTGAAACAGATTTAGCAGCAGTTCTAATTTAACAGTATAAAAATTTGTACTTTTTGGTACAAAATAAATACCATGCAATTATGAGATAAAGTAAAATGTTAAGCCAGAGAGAAGCCCACCCAAAGGGCACTAATTTAATTCAGTTAGGGTCTTCATCATAATAAAACTACCCGCTTTCAAATTTAATGCTCAGTATTTACAGCATATTTTAAGTGAAGATGGGTAGGTTATTTGTCATGAACTCCCTTACAGTTTCCATCCGAATTATACTGTCTTCCCGATTTAGGAATTGCCACAGGTCTTTTCGTAATGACAATTTAGACAAATAAAAAAATTTTCCGGCTTTATAGTTCATTTCTCACATCCACCTAAATATTTTATATCATTAGAGGACAAAATACCATATTGATGACCGCATATCAATATTTAATACCAGTCATATATGCACTGTAATCTCAAGCCGAACGCTAAGCTCAACAGCCGCGCGGCTTTTTGCGTCCACTGGATTTTTTTGTTATGTGGCGTTTTCGGTATCCCATTTTCATTGTCTATTCCTTCCGTGCTGTTTTTCAAAAAGTGCAAGTTTATCATGGCAATATTGATTCTTTTCAGTCATTCGAAAGTCAATCTTCATAGCAGAAATCATCACCACTGGGCCTAATTATGCCTTCAAAAGTTAGTAAAATCATCATCCATAGGAATAATTTGATTAGGAACAACTTCGCCTTTTTGTTGTTTAAGATTTTTATTCCGCAATGATAAACGTTTGTCGACTGAAGAATGAGGAGCTATATTGTTTGCCCCCACGAACACTAACAACTCCCTGACATAGCCTTTCAGGTGTTCAGCTTGTGTATTAAGTTCTCCGGATGAAGATGCTGACTCCTCCGCAGTAGCAGAATTTTGTTGCACGACTTTGTCCATCTTGCTGACAGATTTGTTTACCTGGTCAATGCCTAATGCTTGCTTTTTTGATGCTTCTGAAATTGCGGTTACCAAATCACCTACTTTATTTGCATTTTGGGCGACTTCGATAAAGTCGTCATTTGTTGTATTGACCAAAGCCGCCCCATCCTTGATATTTTTCACGCTACTTTCGATCAAATCAGATCTGTTTTTCGCTGCTTCTGCAGCCCGCATGGCAAGATTGCGAACTTCGTCTGCCACTACCGCGAAACCAGCTCCGGCTTCACCAGCTCTTGCTGCTTCTACAGCAGCATTCAACGCTAATAAATTAGTCTGAAAAGATATTTCATCAATGGTCTTGATTATTTTAGACATCTCTTCACTAGATTTTGAAATATTCGCCATGGAACTGGTTAATTGTGACATTGATTCATTGCTATTCGCAATGAGCTTATTCACGTCCGCCATCAGATCATTGGCATACCCCGCATTCTCAGCGTTCTGATTGGTCAAGGCCGTCATCTCTTCCAAAGAAGAAGATGTTTCTTCAACTGAAGCTGCCTGTTCAGAAGTCCCCTCCGCTACTATCTGGCTACCAGATGAAATTTGGTTTGAAGCGAACGCTAAATGCTCAGAGCTTTTGGATAAACCTTTGATAATCCTTTTAATAGAATTGGTTATGGAGTTCGCCAGAAACCAAGAGTAAATAAATCCTGCCGCCAAAAGGATAACCGCATAAAAAATGGTGAACAACATGTTGGATCGAATGGCCCTATTGATTGTTTTAATATCTAAAAACTTAAATGTTGCCCCAATTTGATTGAACCGGGCCGCAAAGCCTTGTCAGACGGCGGTTTGCAACCCAGCAGAGCCTTCAAGAACCGTTCTTAGCTCAATCTTTAACTGTTCTGCTCCATTTATCCTTGATAAAATTTGAAGATATTTGGAGTATTCCTTTTTTTTTATAGCCTGTTCTACGAACTTTTGTTTTTCTTTTATCGATTTGATGTGAGCAGGCATACCAGGAGGCTTCGAATTAAGTAAGATATAAGCACAGTATACCCAATCTACATGAGAAATTACCGATTTGAATGATTTGGTCGCAATATCTTCAAATCCTTGAAACATTTTCACCATTTTGTGAAAAATTTCTATTTCCCAGCGAATTCGATACGCTAACAAAATTTGACGAGGTATTGCTTTTAAGTTGTTACTAACCAAGTATTTTTTGCGGCCTTTAGGCCTTTTTTTAAATTCCGAACAAATCAGTTGGACTTTGCCTACATAGTATCCGGTGAATTTTGAATTTGGCACACTATTTGCATTCAATTTAGTTTGAAATTTTAATAAAAATCAAACAAAATTTAAAAACGAACCAGAGGCTAACTCATCACTATTTTATCAAAAATATCTACAAAAAACGCAACTCTACACCCAATATAGTAATACCAAATTGACTTTATGCTGATATTGATTGACAATTATGCCAGGCTAAGTTTAATCAAACTTTTCTCACTTATTTTCTCGTCTTTTAGAAGTAAAATGAATTTCCTCAGATTATAAGAGGTTTGGCAAAGAAGAGACCATACCTTATCTCCCTCAAAACCGTTATAAAGGCTTCGCCCAAAGCCTCTGATATTTTTTGCAACTGCGATGAAACCCTCTGTTGCGGATCTTGCTTTACAGCAAAAATCCTTTTTTTCTTCACAAACATCATCGCTACGCCCCAAAAACACATTGGGGATATTCTCTGAGATTTTAAAATTATTCCGGCTTCGGTAGCCGAGGTCAGTAATGACATTTTCCGGATCTTCTTTCATACGTTTTTTAAAAACAACGAGTGTTGCTGGGAATAGAGTCTTATCGTTGGGATTACCAATAAAATTTTCAACGGTAATCATAAAACCTTCCCGGTTAAAGCTCATTTGAACTTTTGAACCAAATTCACAGTCAGGATGCTCTTTCCCCTTTTTAATAGGCCGTGCTTCCGGTTCATCAAGTGACACTATACGATTTTTTATGTGAATTTCACCCGTAACTTTTTCCGCAGTCTGCTCTTGAAATAACGCAAGAAGTCTACACAATGCTTCAGCTTTATTTTTTCTTTTTTCAGTGGTTTCTGGAATTTTCAAAGCTTGGACTTTCATCTTAAAGATCTCGAAAGCAGGAATAAAAAAAGCGTTAAATTTTACCAAAAAATCCAGACGATTAGCCTTTTTTGTCAAGTTATATTCACGCCATAATTTTTTTATTGAATCTTCATCCCACCACACCGAAATTCCGTGTAATTTCGCAAATTGTGCCATTTTTTTAAAGGCTTTATAAACTAGAAGTACATCATTGGGATGAATAATATCGTTAGGCAATACGCTTGAGTCAATTAAAGCATTGTCACCCTTAATTACTCCAACCTTTCGAAAAAACTCAAAAATTTCATCTTCTATTATTGCTATACCTTCCTTACCGAGACGTTTTCTGAAGACACATAAGGAACTGTGATGGATAAATGTCCTCAAAATACTATCTGGCACATTGCAAAAGTATTGAATATAGCGATTTTCTTGCACTTCTACAATAACTTTTCGATCACTAGAACTTCTATAGCGCAATATTATCAAGAGGGCTATCATTGTTCTGAGAGATTTTCCAAAAGCCCCTTTAGAATCATCATAAAAAGGGCACAAACGGTCAATAATTTTTTGCCATGGAATTATGTCACGGATAATTACGAGTTCATTAGTTGAATCTTTGATGTTAGTTTCAACCCATTCAGGGGGGAAAAGAACTTTCAAAAGTATTTTTTATCATTGAAATACCTCCTAAGCCTATATGAGATGGATGTAATGCCTTTAACCAGCTATCCACATCATAGCATAGTCAGGTATGGATAACGAGCTAATTTCTCCATAGGTGGAAAATTCAGCAGATACTATGTAACTCAAGAAAGCTTGCACTATCCTTTGATAATTGTAAATGGTAAGCGGCTAACGACAAGGGTAACCGGCGGCAAGGGCTACCATAAAACCAACAGAAAGCGCATCATTTAAAAGCCGCCTCAGCCTTAAAAAAGTGCAGGCCCTTGCCGTCGGGTTGACCCATGGGTTAGCGACTTGGGGATTATTATCATATCATGCGTGTGAATGAATGCGATTGGATGGTAACGGCTTAACAGATTTCCATTCCAAAGAAGCATAAGATGCTTCCCATAAATCAAATTTTTTTTGTAAATTCATCCATAAATCTGGCGTTGTATCAAGTGCACGAGATAACCGTAAGGCCATATCAGGGGTAATGCCTCCTCTTTCATTTATGATTTTAGAAAGAGTTTTTCTTGAAACACCCAATATTAAAGACATTTCGGTAATAGTTATTGAAAGGGATGTTAAATAGTCTTCTTTTAATATTCTCCCAGGGTGGGTTGGTTTTCTTTTAATTTCTCTCATTTGTGTATCCTTCTTTAATGATAGTCGTCATAGTCAACAAGATATGCATCTCCATTGATGAACTTAAAAAAGATCCTCCAATTTCCTGACACTCTGACTGAATGTTGACCTTTTTTGTCTCCACTAAGCCTAAAACAAGCGTGTTTTTAATGAAAGGATGAAAAAAAAGCTCGAAATGCCTTT
>CAYSSE010000057.1:0-19307 GCA_964433355.1 uncultured Desulfocicer sp. | reverse complement strand
TCATAAAATCCCATATGGATTGAAATTTTCCGTAACGATGAATGTTCATAAAAAATCTCCGCATAGTGTACCTGTGTTTAACAAATCAACAAAACCGATATCCTAATCCCCGTGAATGAAATTATGATACTGCCTCCTTGTATAGCAACTTCAACTATTATGGAAGGAATAAGGTTGGCGGGGGCTGGAAGACGATGCCTTTTCAAAGGCGGGGTGCATACATATTATCCCATGAACGTTCCAGCTGTTCAAAGTGATTTTCAACACACTTTTAATATGCGCTTGCCTTAGGATTGCGCTGCTGGTAAACATCAAGATTATATGTTGCTGATTTGGGCATGGCGAAGCCGATAATAATTATAAATTTTTCGTGTATGTCTGGTTAGGGATTAAAACCTGAGTGCAAAGCATAAAGCATTTGTTGAAAAATATAAACATACAAAAAAATGAACCGGGTGTGACCTGTTCATTTTTTAACAGACTGAATAATATGGCTAAAAATGGATTATTCTAAACTTCGGAAAAAATATATCGAATGGATAAGATCTCAGTTAGTGGGTCCGGCGTTTAATCAGGAGGAAAATTTAAACGGTATTTCACCTATTGACCGTTATCCCACAGGGGTTTTATTCCCGATTGTCAAGGGAGGGGAGGGTATTGATCCGGCTTCCGAAAGTCAATCCATACTTATTGAAGAGGAACTTGATTCCGAGGATGAAACATCCGTTGAGCCTAAGGCTGCTGAACCCTCCCAGAAAACGAATCGATACATGCCGCCTTCTTCTGTCGGGTTCTCTTTTTTTGTCCGGGGTGATCAAATAGAATTCCAGGTTCAGTATTTTGCCGTCCGATATGAAAGAGGTGAAGAACGCGGTGATAAAGGTCGATACCTCAGTCGAAACTGGAAGCGCATTCCACTTTTAAGTGGTGATGATCATGTGGGAAATTATTCAATTGATGGGATTTTGAAAGACAATAAAAGCAAGGGTCCCTTAAAATTTCGCGATTCCGTTCTCCAGGGTCATGCTGAACTTGATGTGCTTTGCCGGCCATTTGCAGATGGCTGGATTGTCACGGTTTCATTGTGCAATTCCAGCTGCGTATCCCTTGATGGCGGTGCCGAGGAATGGAATCATGCCAAAAATGAATTGTCATTGTTTGAAGTTGGGTTGGTTTGCACTTTGGATAAAGGAGAAGTCGGGGTCTATCCCAAGGTTGATCCCCAGCTTTTAAGTGATGAAGAGCAGGAACTTGAGTTGCAGTATACCCACCACCATATCTATGCGTTAGGCCATGGTGCTGCGGTGGACTGGTCATTAAAAAACAAGAGGGTCAATGAAATACGAAGTGAGTTCATCCCGGCAGTTGAGGTTCCCCAGGTCACGGCAGATGGTGGCGGCACCGATGGTGATGTGTTGTGCCTTGAACACCTGGCCTTTTTTGGGCAGGATATCGGTAATCGCGCGGATGAAATGGACAAATTTGTCGATGAATATGGGCGCTGGGTGGCAACTCAGAAAAAGGGTGCCCAAATTTTGTCTTCCCGGGAAAAAAATGCAGGGTCAAGGATTGTTCAGCGCATGGACCTGGCTTTAATGCGCATGAAAAAAGGGGTGGAGCTTCTTCGGCGAGATAAACAGGCTGCCCATGCCTTTGGTATTGCCAATGAAGCCATGCTGTTGCAAATGGCACAAAGTGATAAAATTGCAGGAAAAAAACGAAAAACTAAGGATTATAAATGGCGTCCTTTTCAATTGGCATTTTTATTAATGGTGATTGAATCGGCTGTTAATGAAGATTGTCTGGATCGGGATCTGGTTGATCTTATCTGGTTTCCCACAGGTGGGGGGAAAACCGAAGCATATCTGGGTTTAGTGGCGTTTATTATTGCCTGGCGGCGTCTTACAAATCCTAGTTCCGGGGGCGGCACCAGTGTTTTAATGCGGTATACCCTTCGTCTTCTGACATCACAGCAATACCTGCGTGCCACAAGAATAATCTGCGCATTGGAATTGATCCGTCAAAAAAACGATGGTCTGGGAGAAGAACCCATCACCATCGGCATGTGGGTGGGACAGGCATCCAGTCCGAACACATTCAAGGCTGCCATGGAGATGGTGGCCAAATCATCCCGGGGCAACGGGGATCCTCCGGGAAGGCTTGTCCTTGATGCATGCCCATGGTGCCGCAAGCCCTTTACGGCACCGGAAAATTACCATGCAACCCCATCAAAATTTTATTTTCGATGCACCAATCCCTCTTGTGATTTCGGCGGGTCGGAATCCGGTCGGATACCCTGCAACGTTGTTGATGATGCGCTTTATGCAGATCCACCAACTTTTTTGATTGCCACCATCGATAAATTTGCAAGACTTGCCTGGGAAGAACGGACAAACTCTTTTTTTGGAAGGAACATAAACCGGCCGCCTGAATTAATTATTCAGGATGAATTACATCTTATTTCAGGGGCGCTTGGTTCAGTTGCAGGCATCTATGAGGCAGCCCTGGATACGGTATTGATTCACCAGGGGATTCGTCCTAAATATATTGCCTCCACAGCCACCATTCGAATGGCCCAGGAACAGGTACGACGGCTGTACGGAAAATCAGTGGCCATATTTCCCCCTCCCGGACTCAATTGTGACGACTCTTTTTTTGCAAAGACCATTCCCCTTGAGGTCCGTCCGGGCCGTATGTATTTAGGGTATCTGGCCCCCTCTCTCAACCGTCAGCAATGCATGGCACCCCTGGCCGCGGCATTGCTTGCCGCACCACAAATTTTATTTGGCGAGGGCCAGGTTGATCAGGAAATTTTACTGGAAGCCTGGTGGACCTTGGTGATATACCATGGCAGCTTGAAAGGGGTGGGCAACAGCCACAATCTGTTTAATGTTGATGTGGGCAATTATTTCAAGCGGTTGGTCCAGGAAGCAAAAATTCAAGATATTCTGGTGGATCGTAACCCCAGGCAGGTGGCACAGTTAACCAGTGTTTCAACCGCAGAAGAGAATGCCCGGGTTTTTGCGCGGCTTGAACTGTCTCGGCAAGATGATCAATGCCTTGATGCGGCCCTGGCAACCAATATGATTTCTGTGGGTCTTGATGTCGCCAGGCTGGCATTAATGATCATCAACGGTCAACCCCTTACAACGGCAGAATATATTCAGGCCAGCAGCCGGGTGGGGCGTAGCGAGGTCCCGGGGATGGTGTTTGCAAATTATTACAGGGACCAGGCCCGGAGCCTGTCCCACTATGAAAATTTTCGACCCTACCATGAATCTTTTTATCGATTTGTGGAGCCCACCAGCATAACCCCCTATACGTTTCAGTCAAGACGCCGTGCCCTCCATGCCGCCCTTGTTATTGCCGTGCGCCATGGATGCCCCCATTTGCTTGCCAATAATCAGGCAGCATCCTTTGACCCGGATGTACCGATAACACGCCAGGTGATTGAGACATTAACGCGTCGCTGTTCCCAGGCAGACAAGGAGCGCGGCCCTGAGATACAACGCCATATTGAGCGACTTGTCCAGGAGTGGAAAGGCCAGGCAGATCATTGCAGATCTGTCAAGCGCCAACTGGACTATACCGCTCCCCAGAAAATAAACAACACAAACAGATTGCTCCATAACCATGATGACAGAATCAAGGGCTTATGGCCGACACTTCAATCCATGCGCAATGTTGAAAACATTGCATTATTGAAACTATAATCATGACCCATATTTATATCCCAGTCCGGTTGTCACACATTTTGCGCTATTGCACGGAGGGGTCTGTCATCCGGGGTCCGAAATACTTAATAACCCCCAAAGATATCAGGCAATGGACGGATCACAGCGGTCAGGTTGCTGCCCGCCTGATTCCCTATGTTGATCAAGTTCGCAGTTCCCTTGGGATTGAGCAGGAGCTTCGCGAGCCCCCCATTGCCAAGGAGCTTGAAAATGGCAGTGCAGACGGGATTTGTATCCCTGCCATGCGCTTTCCCTCGTGGATGCGCTGTCCGAACCCAAAATGCGGAAGCCTTTATTGCCAGCCATGGCGTCATCAGCCACAAGGGGTTCTAAAATGTGAGAACTGCAGCAAGCATCCTCAATTGGAACAGGTATCCTGGGTGTCTGTTCACCCGGACGGGCACATGGCAGATGTGCCCTGGCACCTGTTGACCCACGCCAAGGCGGTCACCCGGACCCAAAAACAGTGCCGTGCGGATTGGAACCACTCTTATCTCAAGCTCATTGAAAAACAAGGATCAAAATATGAGCTTGTTTGTGAGCGATGCCGTGCCCGGAGTGAATTCAATACAGGGCAGAGGCATCCCTATGGGCGATTGCGCCGGCAGCCATGGCTTGCAGAGAGCGTGGATGAAACCAGTGAAAATTTGGAGCATCAGAACGAACTTGCCCAGGTGCTGGCTGTCAACGATACCCGGGTGCACAGCCCGCAAACCACTAGCGCATTGGTTATCCCCCCTGAATCGCGTATCCGCAGGGGCAGTCTGGTAGATCTTCTTTACACCAGCACACAGCGGCGCCGGGAAATTGACCAGAAAATGAACCCCCTCCAAAAAAAAAGCCTTTTAATGCGCCTGGCCGATGGGTTTGCCTGCACCACAGCAGAGGTGAAAGAGGCCATCGGGCAAATTAAAAGCGGATATCCGTTTTTTGGCAAACATATTACACCTGGTATTCTTCTTGAAAAAGAGTACCAGGCATTGACAGACCCGATTCCGAACCTCTTTGATGATGAGGATTTTGTCACACGGCACCATACAAAAGCATTTAAAAATCTTTGTCTTGAACGAGGGTCCACCCCTAGGAAAATAGTGGATGCAGTTGCCCAGCTGACTGAAGTCACCCGCCTCAAAGAAATCCTTGTGCTCAAGGGGTTTGCCAGACTGAACGGCACCCTTGTTCCCCCGGATATTGTTGGCGAAACGGATTGGCTGCCGGCCCTTGAATTATATGGTGAGGGTATCTTTTTTAAATTTAAAGAGGAACTGTTGAGTCATTGGGAGAAAATACCAGCCGTTATTGCCCGGGCCCTTCCCCAGGAGGAAAGATTCAAGCGATCCGGAATTGTGCTTGAACCTGAGGTGGTTGTCTCACCCCGGTTTATCCTGCTGCACACCCTTGCCCATCTTTTGATCCGGCAGCTTGAGGCTGCGGCAGGATATCCGGCAGCCTCTTTAAAGGAACGGATATACAGCAAATCAGGAAAAAACCCAATGGGCGGAATTCTGGTGTATGTGGCGGTTCCGGATGTTGAAGGGTCTTTGGGAGGGCTTTCGGAACTGGCAGCACCCAAAAGATTTTTACAATTGTTGACCCATGTGTTTGATCATGCCCAGTGGTGTTCGCTGGATCCGGTATGCTCGGAACACGAGGGCCAGGGACCGGGGTATTTAAATCGTGCGGCCTGCCATGGCTGTGCCCTGATCCCTGAGCCCAGCTGTGCCTATGGAAATGCCTTGCTGGACAGAGGGCTTATAAAAGGCAGCAATGGGGGCGGTGAAGATGCAATCCCCCGTTTTTTACAGACGAAAATTCCCAAGTAGTGTGGAGAAGGCAATATGGCGCAACGCTTATTTGAACTGCCCGGTATCCAGGACCTGAGTAAAGAACAGGAAGCGGCCCGGGCTTTGCCTAAACGAGGACAGCATCTTGTCATCGGCGGGCCCGGGACAGGCAAATCAGTGCTGGCCCTTCTTCGGGCAAGGCGGCATGCAACTGCCAGAGAACCCCATGTTTTTCTTGTCTTTAACAAACTGCTCCATGAAGCCAGTCGCCATCTTGGCGGGAAAAATATTTCTTGTCACCAGTGGATGACCTGGTTTTTTAAATTATTTCGGGAGATAACAAAAGGGCCTGTTCCCAGGCTTGCAGCTGTTCCTGGGTCATCATGGAAGGATATTGACTGGGAAAATGTGATTCACATTTTAGAACAGCAGCCAGAAAAGGCATTGTCATCCCGGCCTGAATATCTGATCATTGATGAAGGGCAGGATATGCCGCCTGAGTTCTACCACGTTCTGGCAAGCCTCGGGTTTGAAAATTTTTTTGTGGTGGCGGATCAGAACCAGCAGATTGTTTCCGGAAAAAACAGCAGCCGCAGGGATATAGAGATTGGACTTGCCATTGCGTCTGAGCAGGTCATTGAATTAAACAAAAATTATCGAAATACGGCCGCGGTTGCAAGGCTTGCAGGGGCATTCTACACAGGAGACATTGCCAGCCCTTTTGTCGCGCCACCCTTGGTAACGCCGCCTCTGGTAACGCCGCACTTGGAAATCGGCAAAAAAGCAAATGTGCCGGTCCTGTTTACCTATAAAAAAAACCAGTTTGAGCTCATGATCGAGCGAATTCTTAAAATGGCCGACAGGGACCCTTCAAAACTTATTGGTGTTATTGCACCTGATAATCAGGTCAGGGATATCTTTTTTCAGGCATTAGAATGTGAAACCCAAAAAATTAAGTTAGACAATGGCAATCCTCGCATCAGAACCTATCATCAAGCGCACCAAACGAGGGTTAATTTTCATGAAGGCGGCATTATAGTGATCAATGCCCAGGCCTGCAAAGGGTTGGAATTTGACCATGTTTTTATGGCAGACATTGACGCATATTATTGCCAGTCCCAAAGCCAGGATGCCCTGAAACGCCTTTTTTATGTCATGGTGGCAAGGGCCCGGGATAATGTGACCCTGCTCAGGTCAGCAGATAATTTTTGTCCGGCCAATTGTATTCTGCCTGAAAATCCCAACATATTAAAACAACATCCATGAGGTATCTATGACGAATAATTCACCCCCCCTGACCGCCCAAAAGAAACCATCATCTGCAAACTGGTATTTGGTGACCAATCATCTGAACCTGTATTATATGATGGGAGCCGGTCTGATTCTGCCGGAAAGCGGGTTTGGTAAAAAATATTATCGAGATCTGTTATCACTGTTTCCCGGGCAGATTGTTCTTTTTGCCGATACAGTCCCGGCCAGGGCCATTGAAATGGTCACACAAGAGGCCTCCCACCTGATTCCCTGCATTGCACAGGTCAACCTGGAAACCTTAACCGGATCTGTCATATCAATTGACCGGCAGGGAAACATCCGGCAGAACCTTTCATTCCCCAATGACTTGGACGGAAATGAGTCTGCCCTGATCATTCCGGCACCCTTGCCCATCTCCTGGGTGGATAAGATATATTTTGAATCCATTGACGCACTGCGCTCGTTCAAGGAAAGCGCCGATGATTATAACAATGTGGATCATCGACATTTTATGACCAAGGTGCATAAACGGCTGTTTGAAAAGCCCAAAAAGGATACTCAGCTCTTTGAGACACAAGAGGCTTTCCCCTGGCCCCATGCAAAGGACAAGATAAAAGATATTCCGGTATGCCTTAACAACTCTTTTGCTGCGGGCGGTATTATGGCGGTACTTCACAAAATGGCCGATAGAAGCCGGTCTGCTGCCGTTGCCTTCCAACTGGCGTTTGATCTTGACACCGATGTCTCGGACATGGAATTAGATCCTTTGATTCACCGACCCTGGCAATGGGTTCCGGATTTGATGCCGGCAACAAGAGGACAATTGTCAGCAAAAATGTTCTGGGGTGCGGTGGATGCCATTGCAGACTGCAATCGAGGGGGTGACATCAATCCAAAAGATGCGGTGTTCGATTTTTTAAAAAATGTGGTGGACACCTGGCAGGGGGTTGCCGATAATGAAAAATTAAAAAATGCACTTCAAAATCTTATTTTGGAATTGGAGTCGTTGAACGGTATTTCTGACAGCACCATATCTCAGTTGCTGGACCGTCATCCCAAATCTTTTTCCAGGGCAGTTATCTTGTTTTTCCTAAGGGATAATTGTCAAGGCTTGCTTGAGTACCACAATGAAAAACTCAATAAAAGCGACACCATAGCGGCTGCCTATCTTTTTGGGGCGCGCGCTGGATGGTTGGCGTTGCCCAATGATTTAAAGGGCAGCAAACCCTTGCAGGATGCAGTGGTTCATCGCATGGCTGCCATGGCCCATGGCCTGTCGGACACCGGCATTGGTCTGGGTGCGGCAACGCCTCCGCCGCCCATATTCCGTGAGCTGTTTAAAATGGTTGACAATAAATGGACCGTAAAACAAAAAAATGCCGCATTACTTTTGTCAAAACACAAACACTGGGATTGTATCCAAACCGTCATAGATCTGGGCAAGGGAGAGTACCAGCTAAAAGTCGGTGGCACAGGTCTTCAGATCGTTATTTCCGGAACTGAAAAAAATGTGACCCATGAGGTGGATCAGTCATCTTTTTTAAAACAATTGGACACACAATTATCAGAACACGAGATTTCCGGCCGTCTCAATCAGGACCTGCGCAAAATTTTTGGCTGCAGCCAATGAAAATGATCCCGTCATCTCCCCATGGGACGCGTAGTATGGCTGAGAAAAGAGTCTTTGATCGGCTGGGCAATATCTTTAATGACGATAGAATGCAGCTTACAGCCTATCACTCTTTGAATCTTACAAACCATAAGTACAAACGGTTTGGTGAAATTGATTTTTTGATTTGCGGAAGACCCGGCCTTTTTGTTTTAGAGGTAAAGGGCGGAGACGTGGCCTGTCAAAAAGGTGTCTGGCATTATACCAACCGCTATGGCGTGGCCAGTCATAGTGTGGAAGGCCCGTTTAAACAGGCCCAATCCGGCCTCCATGGGTTGATGTCTAAACTGAAGTCTCATTTTCCCGATGATGTTTTATCTCAAATGACCATCGGATATGGGGTTCTTTTCCCGGATTGTGAATGGACTCAAAATGGCGCAGAATGGGACAACCATACATGGATTGATTCACGGTCGTTTAACAATCTTGAAGAATGGTTAAAGGACTTGTTTGAATACTGGGAGGAAAAACAAAGGTACGGTAACTGTCCGGACATTTTCATCAATAAATTAAACGAGTATCTAAGACCGGAATTTGAAAGTGTGGAGACCTTGTTCGGACAGATGGGTCATGTCGGCGAGCAGGTGGCAAAATTAACCCGGGATCAAATGGCCTTTGTTGATATTATGGATGCAAACAACAGGGCCCTTTGTTCAGGTGGGGCTGGGACCGGGAAAACGCTTCTTGCCATGGAACTTGCAAAACGGTGGACCTGTCAAAACAAGCGAGTGGTTATGCCCTGCGGTTCCAGATGGTTAAAAAGATATCTTGAAACACGGTTTACCATTCCAGGCCTGACAGTGACCCATATAGATGCCCTTGAGGTTGATGCCCACCGTGCTGGCGTGGCTCAATTTGATGCCATGATCGTGGATGAAGGCCAGGACATTTTTCATCTTTCAAGTTTGAATCAGATGGATCGATTTTTAAAAGGCGGATTAAAACAAGGGCTATGGTGTATATTTCATGATACAAATAACCAGTCCGATATTTTGAATATGCCGGATCCCAAAGCCGTTGAGTTTCTGGAAAATTGTCACCCGGTAAAAATTCCATTGAATACAAATTGCCGGAATACCTTGAATATTATCAACAAAGTCAAAAATTCCCTTGGAGCGGACATGGGAATCACAGGCGCCGGAGAAGGCCCGGAAGTAAGGGAGAAAACCGCTTTTTCAAAGAATAATGAGGTAAAAATACTTGAGGAGGAGCTCTCAGAGATTATTAAGTTTGGAAATATCCCATACAGCAGTATCACAATTTTGTCGCCCCTTCCCTATCAAGATTCCCTGGCATCTCTTCTTCCCCTTGAGTTTACCCGACAGATTAGCGTCCTTGATGAATTTTCCATGCGTAATTTTCCCCCTCAAAAGATAAGTTTTGCACAGATTTTCCAATTTAAAGGACTTGAAAATGAAGCAATTATAGTGGTTGATCTTCCCGCTCCATATTTTTTAAAAGGCAATTATTCCCGGCACTATATCGCCATGAGCCGCCCCCGTGCCTTTTTATCCATAATCTTTGCCGCTGAATGACCCATTTTCAATTGCTTTAGAAACAAGACGGGGTACTGTTGATGGTAACAAACTTATTTCCTTGTTCCAGGGAAGGCGTATCGTCAGAAATTCGCACCTGTTTTGAGTATAAATGCGCCTTTAAAATCAAGCTTAAAACGTTTTTATAATTGGGAATTCGATTAATATAAATACTCCTTGAAAAAAAGCCTCAATTATGTAAGAGATTCTTAACATAAATTAGTGATTGTTCATTTTAAAAATGCGGTTGGATTTTTCGATATGATATCAAATTTTGATAAAGTTCAAATATGAGTGGTATCCAGTTAAAATTTTTGTGCTTGGCTTCGTTTTCACTGTCAAACTATAAAAAATGTGCAAGATATACAGAACCACACAAGTACTTGTTAAAGTGATAACCGAATAGAAAAATAAGAAACCTATGATTCCAAAATACGAAGAAATAATGCTGCCCTTTCAAAAGTTTCTCTCGGATGGCAATGAGCATAGTTTAAGTGAATGTCATGATGCATTGGCAAAACAATTTCAATTAACTGATATAGAATTACGGGAGCTGCTGCCAAGTGGTCGGCAACCTATATTCCGAAATAGAGTCGGATGGGCCAGAACTTATTTAAAAAAGGCTAAACTACTTGTTTCGCCTAAAAGAGCGCAATTCAAAATCAGTGAGAGAGGACTGGATCTGTTAAAAGAGAATCCAAAGGAGATTACTTCAAAATTTTTAACCCGATATGAAGAGTTTGTAGAATTCCAGTCAATCAAAAAGGATAAAAAAGGTAACGATCCAATAGCCCAACCTCAACTTATGAACAACGCTGATCAAACTCCTGAAGAGCTGCTTGAGATGGCACATCAGAAATTATATTCTGGGCTGTCAAAAGAAGTGCTTGAAATTGTAAAATCATGCTCCCCTGCCTTTTTTGAGCGGTTGGTTATCGACCTTCTCATTGCAATGGGATATGGCGGTTCAAGAAGGGACGCAGGCCAAGCCCTTGGAAAGTCAGGGGATGGTGGGATTGATGGGATTATCAAGGAGGATAAGCTTGGCCTTGATGTGATATACCTTCAAGCAAAAAAATGGGAAAATACGGTCCCTGTAAAAGAAATCAGAGATTTTACAGGTGCACTTGCATCCAAAAAAGCCAAAAAGGGAATTTTTATTACCACATCAAATTTCCCGCAAAGTGTTTATAAATTTGTGACACAGGTCGAATATAAAATTATCTTAATAGATGGAGAACATCTGGCTGAGTTAATGATTGAAAACAACGTAGGGTTATCTGTTATTAGCACGTATCAGGTTAAAACTATTGATTCTGATTATTTTGAAGAAGATTAAGACATTATAGAACAAAGCAAATTCACGTAACGATGAAATTTCACTAAATGACAAGTCAATAAATTCTAATTCTTAAAAGCACAACATTTGACATTTTTCTTGCATATGTTATAGCAGGTGTTATATTTAAAGCTTAATATTAAATTCAGAGAAAAGAAGGTGAAGCTATGACCACAGGGTCTGAAAAATTCCCGGAATTAGTTAAAGAAGTACGCAAACAGCTTGGAATAAGTCAGGAAGACCTCGCACATGCTTTGGGAGTGAGCTTTGCAACTGTGAATCGCTGGGAGAACGCAAAAACATCACCTTCGAAGTTAGCTCGAACACAATTTAATTTATTTTGTGAAGATATGAAAAAAAAGGGACGGCTCAATGACTGATCTTCCCGCTAATTTTTCAATCAAAAAATGGCCGGAGGGGGAACGGCCCCGTGAAAAATTGATTCAGTTTGGCGCGGAATCTCTTACCGATGCCGAGTTGCTTGCAATTTTACTTCGTGTGGGTAAAGCTGGATCATCTGCAATAGACTTGGGGCGACAAATCATTGACAAGCTGAATGGGATTAGCGGCATCGATCGGGCGCATGTTGAAGACCTTCTTAAATTTAAAGGGTTGGGACTTGCCAAAACGGCCCAAATTAAAGCAGCCATCGAAATCGGCAAGCGTGTTCGAAGACAGAACGCACGTCCGGTATCTTTTGATTCGGCGGATACCATCGCAGCTTTCTGTTATCCAAAGTTTGAGGGTAAAAGGCACGAAATATTTCTTGCACTGCTTCTTGATGGACAAAACAATCTATTGGCAGAACGTGTTATTTCAGAGGGGATACCCACACAATCAGTTGTCTATACGAGAAAGGTTATGGAAGAAGCCCTGCGTCTTTCAGCAAGTTCCATTGTTGTTGTGCACAATCATCCTTCGGGGGAGGCTTCACCCTCTGACCAGGATATCGAAACAACCCATAAACTGAAACAAGCGGCTGATGTTCTGGAAATGCTTTTACTGGATCATATTATTCTCGGGCAGGATCAGTTTTATAGTTTTTCAGAGCATAAAAATATTTTGATATAAAGGAGCCAATACAATGGCTGGTAATACATATAAAAAAGCAGATGACGTCAAAATTGACGGGAATAAGATTTTCAGTCCTGTTCGAAGAATGTGGCTTTCTTTAACACCGGAAGAACAGGTCCGGCAACAATACCTGACCGTTCTGATTGATGAATACGGATATACTCTGGATCAAATCGACGAAGAGGTTAGTGTCACCGGCAGAGGCAGTGCCCAGGCCCGTGCTGATTTCGTTATATGGCGGACGGCAAAAGACAAGACAGATGAGAAAGCCCCTTTTATCATCATTGAATGCAAATCTGATAATGTAACGATTAAAGCGGCGGATTATGAACAAGGTGAACATTATGCACGTATGGCAAATGCCCCTTTTTTTGTGACCCATAATTCCCGGGAAACCCGGTTCTGGCGAGTGAAAAAAGATAAAATGCCGGGGTATATTGAAGAGATTGAAAACATTCCCCACACAGATGCATCGGACAAGGAAATCAAAGAGTTATTATCCAAACTCCGGGTATTCAAGGAAAAGGAATTTGCTGACCTTTTGCATCAATGTCACAATGTGATCCGTAACCGGGAAAAAAAAGATCCAGCCGCAGCCTTTGATGAAATAGCCAAAATTCTTTTTGTAAAGGTTTGGGTGGAAAGGGAATTGAGTAAAAAACGCAGGCGTAAAAACCTGTTCAGCGTCGATTTTTTGGAAGAGCAACTCGGTGATAACCCTCTGGACATGCTCTTTACACGGACAAAAGAGGCCTATTCCACAGATAAAATTTTTGAAGATGATGAGCGCATCAACCTGAAACCGGCAACCGGTACGGAAATTGTACGCAAACTGGAAAAATATAATTTGTCTGATACCAGTGAAGATATTAAGGGTGTTGCCTTTGAACGATTCCTTGGCCGCACGTTTCGTGGTGAGATCGGCCAGTTTTTTACCCCACGTTCCATTGTGGAATTCATGGTTCATATGGTGAACCCCAAAGAAGGGGAAATCGTGTGCGATCCTGCCAGCGGGTCAGGCGGTTTTCTCATCCGTGTTTTTGAAATTGTCAGAGAACAGATCCTTGCTGATGCAGACAGGCAATACAATGAATACAAAGAAAAAATTCTTCAAGATAAGGCACTCAGCGAGGAAGACAAAGCAGTAAAGCTGCGAAAGCAGTATAATAAAATCCAGAAAACCATTGACCAGCGCACTGAAAAATCCCGCATGTGGAAGCTTTCCAATAGATGTATCTATGGAACAGATGCCAATGATCGGATGGCACGAACCAGCAAAATGAACATGATCATGCACGGTGACGGTCATGGTGGTGTCCATCACCATGACGGATTTTTAAATGTTAATGGTATTTTTGAAGGCCGTTTTGATATTATCCTGACGAACCCTCCGTTTGGGGCGAATGTTGAGCCCAGTGACAAAATCACGGAGCAGGAAACCCTGGTTTCTAAAGATGCGACAAGACGGTATACAGAAGAGTACAAAGACCTTTATACTGAGGCCCAGGCTAAGGTAAAAGCAGCCGTAAACAAATCCATTGCCTCTTTATTTAGTTTGCCGAAACGGTCTATCAAGAAAGGCCAAACAGTTTACGGAAAAATCAAAACCGAAATTCTGTTCATCGAGCGCTGCCTTGATTTGCTTAAACCGGGGGGGAGAATGGGGATTGTCCTTCCTGAAGGAATCTACAACAATCCATCCCTGGCCCATGTCCGGGAATTCACTGAAGACCGGGCTTTTTTAAAAGCCGTGGTCAGTCTGCCCCAGGAAACCTTTGTCAGTTCAGGTGCCAGTGTAAAATGCTCGCTGCTTTTTCTACAAAAGTACACTCAAGATGAAAAGAAATCCTTTGATAAGGCATATGCCCACGCAAAAGCTGAAATTGAAGCAAAGTATGCAGATGAGATCGCAAAAGAAACCGAACGCCTGGAAGCTGCCATTGCTGTAGCTAAGAAAGAAAAAGACATCGAAAGCCGGAAAGCACTGCAAAAAGAGCTCAGGGAATATTTAAAGCTCATGGGTGCAAAGAAAACGGCTGAATCCCGCCAGCTTCTCAAAGACCGATTTGATTACCCCATTTTTATGTATGAAGCGGAAAAGGTGGGAATTTCTGCCACGGGTGAAGAAGATTTAAATGAGCTGTATCCGCTTGATAACAACCCGAAGGACACTGAAAAGACCTGCTTGGAATGGTATCAAGAGTTTTTGGCAGATCCTGAGAAGTTTGCTGAGATGGAGGTTGATGAGAAATGAGTATTTCTCGAACAAAGTTTTCTGTCAATTTCTCCTCTTTGCAATACTGGGATGTAGGTTCAACTTTTCTCACGCTCACAAATACATGCGGTTGGAATGCTGTACCACTTATCGACATAGTAAGAATTAGATCAGAAGAAGCCTCTTCCGAAGAGATTTCAGAAAGGAGAGTATTGCTTTTAGATAGAATCTCCTTTGATGAAGGTAAGATTCATGCGGGGAAAAAAATAAAAACCCGAATGAAACAATATAAAGCATACAAAGGTGACATTGTAGTTTCAAAAATCAATGCGAGAAAAAGAGCGATTGGTATTGTTCAAAATTCAGTACCAGTATGTTCAACGATTCATTTTCGAACATTAATCCCAAATGCTGCTGTTGTTGTCACAAAATTTTTATGGTTAGCCTTGCGTTCTTCGTATTGCAGAAACCAATTTGAAATACTAACAGGGGGGCAAGGCAAGGGTGAGATAAGTGAAGCGAGACTGTTGCAAATAGAGGTCCCATTCCCTCCCTTCTCAATTCAACATAAAATTGTTGAATATTGGGAAGGGACGAAAAATGATGTTGCTGAAACTAAGGTTGCAAAGATAAAAATTATTGATGAACTGAACAAATTCATGATTGAGCAAACTCATAAGTACAAGTTATTGCGCAATTCTAAACTTTTTAGTGCCAGTTTTTCACAAGCTCCGCAATGGGATGTTAAGGCTGGTCGCGCTGCAGTTTTTAAAGAGGCCAATCCAACTTTTATTCGATTGGGAGATTATACTGAAGAATGTGCTGATATGATCAAGCCATGGGTGTTTCCCGAAAAAAAATGGCCAATTTATGGAGTCAACAATAAGGACGGGGTATTCCTTAGTAAGAAACAAGAGACCAAAGATTTCAATGCCGCCTATAAAAGAATAAAAAAAGGCTGGTTCTTTCATAATCCAACACGAGCAAATGTTGGTTCTCTTGGCATCGTGCCTGATGTTCCCGAAGATGCGATTACAAGTCCAGAGTACCAAGTATGGAAAATAACTGGAGGTTTCGACTCTGAATTTATGGATCTGCTGTTACAGACTGAATACTTTCTGACACTGGTAAGTTTTAATCGAGTTGGTGGTGTAAAACAGCGGATGTATTATGCTAATCTTGCAGAAATTCGATTGCCGATGATTGCTCAGGACATTCAACAAAGGTTTTTGGTGCAAAAAGCAGAAATAGAACAAAAGCTTTATAATTTAAAAAAGAAGCTTATTGACTGCAAAAAACAGGTTGAAAAATTAATCCTTGGAACTCTATCCGTGGAGGAACTCTGATATGTCGCGCGGGCGTCAATACATCCAGCTTGAAGGGTATTTTGCCGAAAGTGTGCTGGGCATCTTCCGCATTATACGGGGGTTTGCCGATCTGCAAGATCTGGCGGCTGTTTCCGTGCCCTATGAGATGACCGGTCATGAAACTCAGGCTCAGCGGGTTGTGGGCCACCAGCGTGAACTCAATGAAAAACATGCCCAGGATATTAAAAAATACCTGGAACAAAGTGATAACCGGTTTATACCGGAAGTGGTGCTTTCAGCTCGTGTACCGGTGAACCCGGTGGATGCGGATCGAGGTGTCGTGCTGGAAACCGATGAACCCCCAAGTCAAATTATCGGCGTTCAAAGTGACGAGACAACACCGGTAACCATAAAACGCAGATATGGTAGTAAGACCACCCGAATTCAAACGGTTCGGATACCCCGGCAGGATCTGGAACAGAGAAAGGGGGACAAACTCATTCGCCGCATTGACGGCAATCACCGCCTGGCCCTGGCAGAGCGCCTTGTTGAAGATCCCAACCTGCCCTCCAAGTTTCTGGCACCTTTTTGCATGGTATTGTTGGGATCAGTTGACAATGATGCGGATGATTATGCAGAGTCTCTTATCTTCCACACGATCAACAATACAGCCCTGCCACTGGAATCAGAACATGGCCTGCGCCTTTTATTAGGTCAGAATTCTGATTATGACATGACACCAGAAAATGAATTTAATTACAGCCCGGAACTATACCTGACCCGGTTGTTGTCGGAAAAATTGCAGGGATTGCCCCCTCCTGCTCAGGATCGGTTTGGCCAACGCCCTTTAACAGCACTGTGGGAGGCGGCACGCAACCTGATTTCAATGGCACCTGCTATCGCTGAGTCAAAGGAGGTTATTGATCAGTTTGCCAATGATCTTTTTGCCGGGCTGGCAGATATCATGGTGCGCCTGACAGTCAATCATCCATCTTTGTGCAAAACTTATTCTTTTCTCGAACTGGCGTCCCGAATCTGGAACGAATCAGTCGGCAATCATGAAGAACGTGTCAATTCTTCTGTTCAGTTTCTTGATCGAATCGGAAAATGGTTGGGAAGTGAAGGCATCACCAAGCTTTTGAACCCGTCTTCTCCGGCAGAACAATTGCTTACCACGTTTAAAGCGGCACAAAACAGGATACCCCGCAAGGTGTTTCTGGCCAGATGGTATCCGCCAGTTGATGCGCCGAAAGACGCCCATAATAAAGCCGGTTTGCGTCTGGAACAATTGCAGCAAACCCTTGAGTCTATAAGAAATGAACACGGTATCCCGCTTGAACTTATCGATATGGGAACCCAGGAAGGGGGTACTTTTCCTATACACAACAAAATGTATGAGGCTATTGCAGGATCTGAAATTATTATTTGTGATTTAACCGGACACCGCCCCAATGTGTATGTGGAAGCTGGTTATGCACTCAAGCACCATGAACAAAATCGATTGATCTATCTTTTTGAGCCGCAAGATACAGATGACAAGGTCCCCTTTGACTTGAATACCTTCAAATATGTCCCGGTATCACAAGCCGCGGAAATACCCGGAAAATTAAAGCCGGAAATCATTGCTATTTTGAAGGACGCCGGTGCTATAATCGATGGAGGTGATTTATGACAGGATTCAACCCCCAATTTACCATAACCAACCGCATGACATCAGCCATTACTCAGATTGAACGAGCCAGGGGATTCCTGGAAGCCGCAAGGCTATCCGATGACTGGGTGAGGGATATGGGAAATCAAGCCCTTATTAAAGAGGCCCATCATACAACCCACATCGAAGGGACACAGCTGACGCTGGATCAGGCCGAACGCTTATGGAAAGGCGAAGCTGTACCTGAGGCTGATCCGGATGATACCAGAGAACTATTGAATTACAGGTCTGCATTTGAATTTGTATCCGAATGCCTGGACAGCGGAGATCCGATTACCGAAGGAATGATTCGTGAAATCCATCGAAAACTGGTAGAAGGTGTTCGTGGCGGTAAAGCTGACCCTGGTGCTTATCGACGGATACAAAATTATGTGGCGAATTCTAACACAGGTGAGGTGATTTATACCCCTCCTACTGCTATTGAAATACCTTTCATGATGTCTGAAATGGTAAAATGGCTGAATTCGGATCTTGAAATCCATCCAGTTTTAATCAGTGGAATTGCCCAGTTCCAACTGGTCCATATTCACCCGTTTCTTGACGGTAATGGACGAGCATCAAGGTTATTGTCAACCCTCTGTCTTTACAAGGCAGGATATGATTTCAAACGTCTGTTCACCATCAGTGAATATTATGATCGTGACAGGCCCACTTTCTATAAAAAAATTCAAAGCGTTCGTGAAAACGACATGGATATGACCGGATGGCTGGATTATTTCATTACTGGTTTGGAAACCCAGATGATTGAGGTCAAAGTGCGTGGTGAACAGGTGATTCGACGGGATGTTTTAACACAGAAATACACCCTGAATGAAAGACAGACAAAAGCAATTGAATACATCCTCCAGCACGACAGATTTACCATCCAGGATTATGAGATACTTTGCCCAGAGGTCAACCGACGCAGTTTGCAGCGTGATCTTAAAATAATGATTGAAAAGGAACTGATTAGCAGTGAAGGAGCAACAAATCAGTTGGTCTATTTTTTAAGGGTTTAAACTTGCGACATCTTATGACATAAACTTGTGACAAACTCATGACAAGGCTTGCGACATCAGCAAAACCGGTTCAGATGTTTGAATATATCATCGGGCATCACAGAGTGAGTACAATCATGCCTATATCCGCCTTGATGAAATACCAGAGAGAATACTTATTCTACCATAAACATGCAGACGGGCAAGCCGCTGATGTTTATGGTATAGCGCTGGGCAAGGTGAGTGTCTTTACAGTAATTAGTATCAAGTAGGTATAGGGATTTTATTTGTATACTTTTAAAAATACTGAAATAAATAGTAAGAAGGCCTCGGATTTTGAAACAAAATCTATGCTCTACTTACAGGCGCAGATGATCGACAAACTCAAGGAATACAAAGCAACCCTGATCAACTCCGCTGTGACCGGAAAAATAAAGGTGCCGCAGACCTTAGAAACAAAGGCCGTGGCATGATAAAAGGATAAGCCGATGACAGATGACAGCCGCATTCAGATCTATAGGACAAAGGACGGGGAAACCCGTGTGGATGTCCGGTTTGAAAAGGAGACGGTCTGGCTGACCCAGCGTCAGATGGGGGAGGTGTTTGACACCACACCCGAGAATGTGCTGATACACCTGAGAAATATCTATAAGACCGGGGAATTGAAAAAGGATTCAACTGCTAAGGATTTCTTAGTGGTTCGAACAGAAG
>CAYSSE010000056.1:0-19382 GCA_964433355.1 uncultured Desulfocicer sp. | reverse complement strand
CTTTTGGTTTTATTGATAAAAAATCATGGAGAAAAAATATGAATCCTGAAAAACTTACAGTCAAATTCCAAGAAATGATCCATTCCGCCCAGGCTCTGGCCCAAAAATATCAACACACCGCCATTGACCCCCTGCACCTGTTGCGGGTGATGCTGGAGAGGGGGTGCCCTCATCCATAATAGCTAAGATAGGTGTGAATCTGGATGGTTTGCTGGGGCCCTGGACAGCGCTTTGACAAGCCAGGCCAAGATCACAGGTGCCGCAGCCCAGATTTATTTGTCCCGGGAGGCCCAGGCCCTTTTTGACATTGCATTTAAAGAGGCCGATAAGATGAAGGATCAGTATGTCAGCCTGGAACATCTGCTGCTTGCCATGGCCGACACCCGGGGAACCTGCGCTGACATTTTAAAATCCCATGGTATCTCAAGGGACGGTATCTTAAAGGTGCTCCGGGAGATCCGGGGTAACCAGACCATCACCGATCAGAATCCCGAAGAAAAGTACCAGGCCCTGGAAAAATTCGGGCGCAACCTCACCGATCTTGCCCGCGCAGGAAAGCTGGATCCGGTGATCGGCCGGGATGAGGAGATCCGCCGTATCGTCCAGGTGCTCTCCCGGAGGCGCAAGAACAACCCCGTACTCATTGGCGAGCCCGGGGTGGGCAAGACTGCCATTGTGGAGGGCCTGGCCCAGCGTATCGTGGAGGGGGATGTATCTGAAAGCCTCAAAAACCGCAGGGTCATTGCCCTGGACATGGGTGCCATGCTGGCCGGTGCCAAGTTTCGGGGGGAGTTTGAAGACCGGCTCAAGGCCGTATTAAAAGAGGTGGAAGACTCCGAAGGTGATATCGTGCTTTTCATTGACGAGCTTCACACCGTGGTGGGGGCCGGAGCCGCTGAAGGGTCTGTGGATGCCTCCAATATGCTTAAACCCGCCCTGGCCCGGGGAACTTTGCGCTGTGTGGGGGCCACCACTCTGGACGAGTACCGAAAATATATCGAAAAAGATGCGGCCCTGGAGCGGCGCTTCCAGCCCGTGCTGGCCGCCGAGCCCACGGTGGAAGATACCATCTCCATCCTCCGGGGACTCAAGGAAAAGTACGAGGTGCACCATGGGGTTCGCATCAAGGATTCCGCCATTGTGGCGGCAGCCACCTTGTCCCACCGTTACATTGCCGACCGGTTTTTGCCAGACAAGGCCATTGATTTGATAGATGAGGCGGCGTCCCGGCTGCGCATTGAGATTGACAGCATGCCCATGGTCATTGATGAGGTTCAACGCCGTATCACCCAGGCAGAAATTGAACGCCAGGCCCTGAAAAAGGAAAAGGATGACGTCTCCCGGGAGCGGCTCTCAAAGCTTGATAAATCCCTGGCCAGCATGAAAGAAGAGATACAGCCCATGAAGCTGCACTGGAAAATGGAAAAAGGGCTCATTCAGGAGATCAGCGCCATCCGGGAACAGATGGACCAGGCCCAGACCCAGGCCCAGGTGGCTGAGCGGGAAGGGGATCTGGCCAAAGTCGCCCAGATCCGTTATGGCACCATTGAAACCCTGCAAAAATCCCTGGCCGCCAAGAAAGCCGAGCTGGATAGCGCCCAGAAGGAACTTCGCATGCTCAAAGAAGATGTGGAAGAGTCCGACATTGCCGACGTGGTGTCTGCCTGGACCGGCATCCCGGTGTCCCGCATGTTAAAGGGGGAGCAGGAGAAGCTGGTGGAGATGGAGTCCCACATCAAAAAACGTGTCATCGGCCAGACAAAGGCCATTGATGCCGTGTCCAACGCTGTGCGCCGGGCCCGGTCCGGTTTGCAGTCTCCAGATCGTCCCATTGGCACCTTTATCTTCATGGGCCCCACCGGGGTGGGTAAAACCGAACTTGCCAAGGCCCTGGCCGAGTTTATTTTTGATTCCCAGTCTGCCATGGTGCGTATTGACATGTCTGAATACATGGAAAAACATTCTGTGGCACGGCTTATTGGTGCCCCTCCGGGGTATGTGGGGTATGATGAAGGCGGAGCGCTCACCGAGGCTGTTCGGCGCAGGCCCTACGCTGTGTTGCTCTTTGACGAGATTGAAAAGGCCCACCCCGATGTGTTCAACGTGCTGCTCCAGGTACTGGATGATGGCCGCATGACCGATGGTCATGGCCGCACCGTGAATTTCACGAACACCATCATCATCATGACCTCCAATGTGGGTTCCCGGTTCATCCAGGAGGCCTCTGGCATCTCATCGGACACCGGTTACATCGGTGCACTGGATCATAATGAAAGAACCGGCCAATTCCAGGATGATGCCGTTGATGCCGGAGACCTGCAGGGAAAAATCGGCACTGACTCCACAAGGGTAGAAAAAGACCAGATGCTCCAGGCCGCCATTGCCCGGGCACTTAAAGAAGCCTTTAGGCCCGAGTTTCTCAACCGCATCGACGAGATCATCACCTTCCAGAATCTCACCCTGGAAGACATAAAGGCCATTGCCGACATTCAGATCCGTCAGCTCAACGCCCGGCTGGCTTTGCGCAAGATCCACATAACCCTGGACGAGGCAGCCAAGACATCCCTGGCCCAATGCGGCTACGACCCGGCCTTTGGTGCCCGGCCCCTGAAACGGGCTATCCAGCAACAGTTGGAAAACCCCCTGGCCCTGGCCCTTCTAAACGGCACCATCAAGGACGGCCAGTCCTTACAGGTGGTGGGGTCTGACCAAGATAACCAACTTGAATTTAAAGAGATATTGTGAGATATATTGTAAATATTCGGTTTGGGAATGTAACTGTTTGGACAGTGCCTTTTCTCGACCCGCTCAAACGGTTCCGTGCCACCGTGGTCTGCTCCGGTGAATCACTCGTTATCAGACTGGCTTCGATTCTCATGGAAGGTGAACCTCTTTTAAATCCTACCCATGCGGGCGAAGATAAAATAAAAAGGAGCTGCCATGAAAAACCATACAAACAACACGATCATCATCGCCATTGATATTGATGATTTCCTCACCAGTATGGAAACAAAAGAGCTACGCAAGAAAGAATGGCTTGATCCTGTTCATCACAGTGAAAACCATTTTATTATGGCTGAATTCAAGCATCATGATCGTCTGCACCAGGTAGAAAATGTGTTGACTCCAGGGTGTATAGAATTTTTTCGTTTTCTCTTTGAACATGACAATATCCGACCGGCTTTTTTCAGTGCGGGAATTCGTGCCCGAAATGTCGACCTTGCAAAAAAGATCGTTCAGAAAGCTGTTGATGCCGGTGGTGATCCCACATGGTTGAATCGTTATGATGTCTATTCCCGTGAAGACTGTTTTGATACCGAAAGGCTTCATTTTAATATAGATACGGATATGAGGCCACAAAGATCATTAAATCTGAAGATGGGGAACGGGCAACAAAGTTTATTGCCATCCGATGCCCTGAAAACGGACACGCACCTTAGAGACGTACCGGTGATTTTCATCAGCGCATTGGGTGAGGTGGAAGACAAGGTGAAGGGATTTTCAGCCGGGGGAGTGGATTATATCAACAAACCGTTTCAGATGGAAGAGGTTCTGGTCCGGGTCAAAACACACCTGACACTGAAAAATCTCACAAAGGAGCTAAAAGAAAAAAACACCCGTCTTCAGCAATCCAACGAGGCACTCCAAGGCGCATTGGATGAAATAAAAACCCTCAGAGGAATTATACCCATCTGTTGTCACTGCAAAAAAATCCGTGATGATAAAGGATATTGGGAACAGATTGACGCTTATATTTCTGAGATGTGACGCTGGTATTTTTTGAAATCAAGCGGAAAAAGTCAAAAAACCTGGGTCATGTGTCGCTGGATCTGAAAAAATTTCGTTATGGTGACATGGATGGCAAGACGGACGACACAAAAATATTGGAAACATTGAAAAATGAATTCATGAACTTACCTGAAATCAAAAACAGGCTTCTTCAGCGCCAGAAAGAGATGAAAAATATTGGAAAAGAATTGGTAAAAATAAAAAGTCAAAAAGATGCGTTAATGACGTCACCTGTAATCGGTTCCAAGGTGGGTAGAAATGAACCTTGCCCTTGCGGATCGGGTAAAAAATTTAAAAAGTGCTGTTATTAATTTAGTTTGGAAGGATATGTGCGGTTTGAATTTAATAATTCCACGTTCATATCAGACAATACCATCAATCCCAACGTTTTCAAGGTTCTCAAGCTCGTTGATAATCAATGAAATATCCTTTTTTTTGTGAAGAATACTGCCATGTTGCGGTGCGATTCGTTCAATGGGAATATTTTTTATGGTCTCCATGGCAAACCGCAGTGATTTATTGCAGGGAAATATCTCTTTATGAAAAGTCAGAATGTCTGTGATGGGGCACTCTGCCACTTGATTGGGACACGCTTCTCGGTCATTGCAGGAATAGCAGGTCTGGTTCAGTTTTAAAAACAGATCCCACTGGCTGGCATAACTGCCAAACAGATCACTGCTGAAAAGGGTTTTTGTTTTTTTGTCATAGGTGACAAAACTGCCGGGGCTGTGGCAATAGGGCGTGGCGTGGAAGTCAAGTATCCGCCCGTTGAGATTCAGTGAATACCCATGGCTCTGGATGGACTCCAGGCGGGGATGATTTTCCCGGCTGATATAAAAGGAGATAAAGGTATTATTCTTTTTTTCAGATATGATTTTCAGGTCGGGATTGTCAATCATATCAATAAAGTTGGGCATTGAACCGCATAAATCGGGATCGTAGTGCTGGTATATGAGGCTACTGATGTTTTGGGGATCAATTCCAGTTTGTAGAATTTTCATCATCACCACGGAAAAATCCGTTCGGCTGCCACTGTCGATCAATATGGCACGGTCCCCCTGGGTGACAAGGTACGGGTTGCAGGTCATGTTGGATGCTTCATCCCGGAATCCCACCCAATAGATGCCTTCTGCCACCTGGATCGGGCGGTCATATTTATTTTCATTGGTCATTTGAATGCCCCTTTAATTGTCTGTTTTGTTGGCTACCAGTCATAAACTGGGATAGTTTCAATTATTATTTTATTTGTAAGGCCCAGTTCATAGGTTTTTTTAAATCCTCATGGTTAAAAAGTGTCCCGCTTTATGTTGGTATCCGTTTTGTTTGTTTTTCACGGATGGCAAAATAGGCGTTCATATTTTTTTTGTGTTTCAGTGCAATGGGGCCCCTGCTTTCAAATTCAAAATGAGTTTCAGCAAGTCTGTAAGTGGTTTCTGATACATTTATTTTGTCTTTTTCCCCGGCGGATTCAAACCGGGACGCAATATTTACACCATCCCCAAATACATCAAACTGCATGCGTTCCTTCCCCACGACACCGGCCATGACCTGTCCAGAGTGGATACCCACCCGCATGTGGAAGGGATGTTGGGAGGTTAAATTAAACGTTTCTATGGAGTTCAGCATTGCAAAGGCCGCTTTGATGGCTTTTATGGCATGATTTTCGTAAGGTGCGGGGGCACCGAAGATTGCCATGTATGCATCCCCAATGGTTTTAATTTTTGTTCCCTTGAATTTGTTTGTATTGATATCAAATTCAGTAAAAATAGTGTTCAGTGTCTCCACCAAAACAGATTCTTCCATTACTTCTGACAGGGCTGTAAATTCCACAAAATCAGTAAAGAGAATTGTGCAGTTATAGGGCCGTGGTTGAAAGTGACCCTGGAGTTTTAATTCTTCTGCAACGGTTTCCGGCAGGGTGTTCTTGAGCAGAGCATCCACCTTTTTTTCCAGCAACACATAATTTTGAATTAATCTTTTTAGAAACCGTTTTTGCAGGGCATCGTCGTCAATGGTGGCAAGGGATTCCAAATTGTTTTTTAGAAGGATATTGCTGGAGATGTCTTCCGGGTGGGACTTTATCCATTCATATATTATTTTATTTTTCAATGGGATTCTCCAAGTTTTGCCCGCAAGTAGTGGTGGCAATTTCAGGTGTTTTGCCTTTACCTTGTATGGTTTCCCTGCCATTGTATCAGTGACAAAGGGTGTTTTCAAATTCGTTTTCATTTTACCACATTAATATTACAAAGAACGTCAAAAGACAACATGGACAGTAAATATTGGGCCAGCACCCATATTTACCTATTGGGGCCTGCTTGCACAACATTTGTATACTACGCAGTTCCCGGCATCCGTGACCTGCCTTTTTTCAAACAATGCCAATCAGTTTCTGCCCGTGGATGGCCTTGCTGATGTGGGAGAGTATACCTCTAAGAAAATCTTGGAGTTGGTTGGTGGTGTGGGGTGAAAAATACATTGGGGTATTGTCAGCCTTGGTAGTGCTGCAATCTGGTGTATTTTTCTGATTATAAGGGCTTTGAGGTAATTTTGTATCTGATCGGGTACTTTGAGGTCAAGTTCAGTTAGAAAAATATAAAAAGTTTCCGATCAGGTACTTTTTCTTGTGTTTTGCGGAATAAATTGATAGAAGTGTCTGATCGAAAACTTTTATTATGGATGATAAGATGAAACCTTCAACAAAAATTAAAAATCCTAAAGAATTAGGGCAGTATCTTCTCAAAGAGCGTAAAAATCTCAAGTTGACTCAAAAAGAAATATCAGAGTTTGCTGATATTGGTAGAAAGTTTATTATAGAGGTTGAAAAGGGTAAAACCACAGCTCAACTTGGAAAAATTTTTGAATTACTGAACAGCCTTGGGCTTGAACTGCATCTCATCAAACGTGGAGATGGTTGATTTTGGAAACTTTGAATGTTTTTTTTGAGCAAACAAAAGTCGGTTCTCTAAGTATTAACCACAGAAGGCTATTTTCATTTCAATATTCTGAAAAATGGATTACATCGCCGGATGTTTTTCAAATATCTATTTCTCTGCCATTGCAGGAAAAGTCTTTTTCTAATGACAATGTGAAAGCTTTTTTTTCAAATTTATTGCCAGAATCTTCAGTGAGACAATTAATTTCAAAACAGCTTGGAATTTCAGACAAAAATGATTTTATACTTCTTAAACGTATCGGAGGAGAGTGTGCAGGGGCACTAACAATTCTACCTGAAGCTGGAATACCTGAATCCCCGGATCAATACCAGTATGATTCTTTATCCGATGAACAATTAGTCGATTTAATAGCAGATATCCCCAGACGTCCTTTACTTGCAGGCCAGGAAGGAATTCGTATATCACTTGCGGGGGCACAAGAAAAACTGGCTCTTTTATACAAAGCCCCTGAATTCTATATCCCGAAAAATGGGGCACCCAGTAACTATATTTTAAAACCGGCTATGACCCATTTTCATTCTTCCATTTCCAATGAATGTTTTTGCATGATGCTTGCCAATTTAATGGATCTAAGGGTTGCTCCTGTTTGGATTTTTCAAAAAAAGGCTCAAACCGTTCTGTTGATTAAAAGATATGATAGAATTTTAGAGGGTGATATCCTCAAGCGTCTTCATCAGGAAGATTTTTGTCAGGCCATGGGGCTTTCCCATGAACTGAAATATCAGGCGGATGGTGGCCCTGGACTGAAAGCCTGCTTTAATTTTGTCCGAGACCATTCGGCAAACCCTATTAAAGATTCTCAGCAACTGATTCATTGGGTGTTTTTTAATTACTTAATTGGGAATATGGATGCGCATGCAAAAAATTTATCTTTTATATACCATAGAAGACAGATTCGCTTAGCTCCTTTTTATGACATGATGTGTACGAATATATATGAAAATTTATCACAAAAACTCGCCATGAAAATAGGCGGAGAAAATAGACTTGAATGGATCATGGAAAGGCATTGGAAAAGATTTGCAGAAGAAATTAAAATAAGCCCTGAAATTCTTCGGAAACGATTATCAGATTTTTGCCATAAATTGATTAAGAAAATTGATGTTGCCTATGCAAACTTCATGGAAAAATATCAACGAAACGAACTATTGGAAGATATTATAATTGCCACTAAAAAAAGAGCGGATAGAACGCTAAAGCAATTTGATTAATCCCCAATCCGGCATCCACAAAAAAGTTACCGAAAACTTGATGATCTCATAAAAAGTCCCGAGTCTATTTTTTGACCACAGCAGATTGTGGTAAAATAGAGCTTGAACCCATGTATATTGTGGTTAAAAATTCATTGGCCGACTTTTTACAGGCCCATCAAGACTTGAAGAGAAACAGGTATTTGATATGATTGTCAGAAAAACCGATGGGAAAGCCAATGCCGGTCAATACCATTGTACTTTTTATTCCCATAACTGGAGCTGTTGACATGTTGGCCCTATCCCTGTGTGATTTGCACAAAACCTATAAAGGCGGGTTTCAAGCCCTCAAAGGTCTTTCCCTGGATGTTGAGGAGGGGGCTTTTTTTGGTCTCCTCGGCCCCAATGGTGCCGGAAAAACCACGGCCATCGGCATTATCACCTCCCTTGTCACAAAATCCGCTGGTTCAGTGAAGATTTTTGGCGTTGACATTGACAAGGATTTTTCCGCAGCAAAAAGATTGATCGGGGTGGTCCCCCAGGAATTTAATTTTGCAATATTTGAAAAAGTTCAGGATATTGTCACCCAGCAGGCGGGCTACTATGGCATTACCCGCAAAGAGGCATTGATCCGTTCGGAAAAATATCTTAAAAAACTGGGGCTGTGGGACAAGCGCAATGTGGCGGCCCGGGAGTTGTCCGGGGGAATGAAGCGCAGACTCATGATTGCCCGGGGCCTGGTCCACGAACCCAAGCTTTTGATCCTGGATGAACCCACCGCCGGTGTGGATGTGGCCTTGAGAAGGGGAATGTGGTCCTTTCTTGAGGAGATCAATGAACAGGGGCGGACCATTATTTTAACCACGCATTATCTTGAAGAGGCGGAAAACCTCTGTGACCGCATTGCCATTATTAATAAGGGCAGAATCGTTGAGAACACCAGCAAACGAGAGTTATTGCATAAGCTGGATAAAGAGACCTTTATTTTTGAAACCCGTAACCCCGTAACAGCAGTGAAGGCTTTGGGCAATATGGAAATTTCCCTGGTGGATGACACCACCATAAAAGTGATAAAGAACCGTTCCCAATCAATCAATTCTATTTTTGAGCATTTCAGCCGTCAGGATATCATTGTTGAGGGGATGGGCCATAAAACAAATAGACTGGAGGAACTGTATATGGAGATGGTTCAATCATGAAAACGAATCTGGTTTCTCTGACAAGCATTGCCCGTAAAGAGATCATCCGGATTTTCCGGATATGGCTGCAGACCCTGGTACCACCGGTGATTATGATCACCTTGTATTTTATCATTTTTGGTGGATTCATTGGGTCTCAACTGGATACCATTGACGGCTATTCTTATATGGCCTTTATTGCGCCGGGATTGATCATGATGGCCATCATCACCAACTCATACACCAATACGGTGTCAAGTTTTTTCAGTGCCAAATTTCAGGGGAACATTGAAGAGGTGTTAGTAAGCCCCACCCCCAACTGGGTGATTATTCTGGGCTATGTTGCAGGAGGTATGACAAGGGGCCTTTGCGTGGGGGTGCTGGTATCCATGGTCAGTTTTTTTTTTGTCCGATTGCCCGTTTCCCATGGGGGCCATGTCATTCTTTTTGCAGTTTTGACAAGTTTTGTTTTTTCTCTGGCGGGCATGATAAACGGGATTCTTGCGAAAAAATTTGATGACGTTTCCATCGTCCCCACCTTTGTGATCACCCCCATGACCTACCTTGGGGGGGTGTTCTACTCGATTGCGCTGTTACCCCCATTGTGGCAGACGCTGTCCAAGGCCAACCCCATTATCTACATGGTGGGGGGATTTCGCTATGGATTTCTTGGTATTTCAGATATCAATCCCTGGACGGGATTGGGAATGCTTGTTTTGTTTTCCATTTTGCTTTTTTCCACGAATCTTTACCTGCTCAAAAAAGGTGTAGGCGTTCGGACCTGACGAGATCTAAAATTCAATAATAACGGAAAGTCTATAAAAATGGCAGCAATTCCCGGTCACCAGTTAACTACCTGATATTCTTTAATATTTATCAAGGTGTTTTCGTGAAGTTAAAAAGGTAAAATTTAACAATTATAGATAGTTATCCTGAATTTGGCCGGTAATAGCTGTAAAAATGGAGATGGTTACTCCGTGAGCAGTATTGATTTTTAGTGAGAGACAGCATTCTCAAGGATAAGAATATCATATTGTTTTATAGTGTTGAAATATCAAAATAATGGCATTTTTTTGATTAAAATAATGTTATTATTTTTTGTTTTTCGACTATATTCTTTAAAAATATCTATATAATTAAATATGTTAATGATATTAATTCAGTTATTTTTATCGCTTGACAAAATATATCATATATCATATAAGCAATTATTATTTATCCCATAATTATAAGGAGGTATGCATGAAAAAAAGCAAAAGTTCTATCAAACGTTTTTTGATGATGGTTGTCCTGGCGATTTCTTTTTGTACGGTGACGGTATATGCGAACGAAAATTTGAGTATCGCATCAGGTAAGGCGGGTGGAACCTGGTATCCCATGGGCGGAGCCATTGCAGACATTATTCAAAATAACCTGGAGGGTTATAATATGTCTGTCATGCAAGGCACAGGAGATGCAAATATCATCGGAGTCAGCAACAAAATGTATACCTTGGGCATCAGTTTTTCCTTTGCCAATGCCGACGCAGTCCCCGGAAAAGCCCAGTTCAAGACCCCAATGACTAACATCGCCGGTCTTGCCGCATTATATCCGGCACCTCTCCAAATTGTCGTTCGCAGTGACAGCGGTATCAACACCATTGAAGACCTCAAGGGAAAACGTATTGCCCCGGGGTTGAAGGGAACCTCTGGGGAGGTTTTGGTCAGAAATATCCTCAAAGTCCATGGCCTGAGTTATAAGGATATGAAAAAAGTTGAACATTTGGCCTATGCCGATGCTGCCATGCAGATGAAGGACGGCCATATCGATGCATTTATGCCATTTACAACTGTTCCGGCACCGGTTATCCAGGATACAGCTGTTTCTATCAATGGCGGTGTTAAGCTACTTTCATTGAATTCAGAAAAATTTGAAGAACTTAAAAAAATTAATGACGGTTATGCCACCTTGACCGTAAAAGCCGGTGTTTACAAAGGGCATGATACGGATTCTGTGTGTGTTGGATCCAATAACGTTGTCATTTGTCAGAAAGGTCTTTCTGACAAATTGATCTATGACATGACCAAGGCGCTTGTGGAAAATAAAGACAAATTTACCAAAGTTCACAAGGTCGTCCAGTCATGGACACCAGAGTATGCCGTAAAAGATATCGGCGTTCCCCTCCATCCGGGTGCTCTCAAATACTACAAAGAAATTGGTGTCATCAAGTAATAGGAATGAAAAGGCCAGGGGTCGCCTCGTGCTTGCACTGGAAGGCGGCCCTGTTCAAGGGAGATATTTTTAATGGATTCACAAACTGATACGGCAAGATCAACCGCCAATAAATATTTTGGGCATTTGGTCTCCACCGTTGCCTGGATGATGGCGGCTTTTCATATCTACACGGGAATATTTGGCATATTCCAATCTGTTTTACAGCGAAGTGCCCATGTGGGCTTTGCCATGGTTCTGGTGTTTCTCATGACCAATGTAAAAGGGAAAAAAAGAGTCGGCCTGCCTCCCTGGTACGACTGGGTGTTCATTGGACTCATCGCCGCCACCGTGGGTTATGTCGTTGTTAATGCCGGGGATATAGCATCGCGGTATTCCTATGTAACGCCACTTAGCCAATACGAGGTCATCGCTGGATGTATCGGCACGCTGCTTCTTTTGGAGGCAGCCAGGCGAAGCATGGGATTGGGGCTTCCCGTTATCGCGGCTGTCTTTTTGGCATATATTTATGCCGGGCCACATCTACCTGGTATTTTAAGCCATCAGGGATTTTCTCTCATGTGGGCGACGGACCAAATTTTTTTTACCACCGAAGGCATCTGGGGCATTCCAGCAGGGGTTTCTGCTACATTTATTGTCATGTTTATTATTTTTGCAGCATTTCTTGAGCAATCCAAAGGCGGCGACTTTTTTATTGATTTGGCTTTAGGGCTGTTCGGCAAAGCCAGGGGAGGCCCAGCCAAGGCTGCGATATTTGCCTCCGGGTTTATGGGAATGCTTTCAGGGTCTGCCGTTGCCAATGTTGTTACCACCGGTGCATTCACCATTCCTCTCATGAAACGCCTTGGGTACAGCAGTCAATTTGCCGGGGCTGTTGAGTCTGTGGCATCATCAGGGGGGCAGCTCATGCCGCCGATCATGGGTGCCGCAGCCTTTATCATTGCCGAGTTCCTGGGCGAACCCTATATTAAGGTTGCCGCTGCTGCGACTATCCCTGCTTTTCTATATTATTTTTCAGCGTTTTCCATGGTTCATTTTGAAGCCCTGCGCATTGATCTGAAAGGCATTCCGGCAGATGAGCTTCCCAACGTTCGAAAAACCCTTATCTACGGAATTCAATTCATTATCCCGGTGGGCGTGTTGGTTCTTCTTCTTGTCAAAGGGAACAGCCCCATGCGGGCAGGGTTATGGGCGATTCTAATAACCATCGTTGTCAGCTTTGTCCGTCGGGAAACCTGGATGACACTACCACGGATATTTTCAGCACTTGAGGGTGGCGCAAAGGGAGCTGTCCAAGTGGCCATTGCCTGTGCCACAGCCGGTATTATAATAGGGGTGCTTACGTTGACAGGACTTGGAATGCGCTTTAATTCCATCATCCTTCTCATTTCCCAGGGTAGCTTGATACTGACCTTGATATTGACCATGTTCACCTCATTGCTTCTTGGCATGGGACTTCCCACCGTAGCCGCCTATATTATACAGGTTTCCCTTACAGTTCCAGTACTCACACAGAACTTCGGGGTTCATCCCCTGGCAGCTCATTTTTTCATTTTTTATTATGCTATTATTTCAGCCATCACTCCGCCTGTCGCCTTGGCAGCCTATGCTGCTGCGGGTATTTCCGGGGCAGATCCCTTAAAAACCGGTATTACCTCCTGTCGGCTTGGATTGGCGGCATTTATCGTACCTTACATGTTTGTTTATGCCCCGCAGCTACTCATGGTGGGATCTGTCGGTCAGATCGTCATTGCAACGGTATCGTCCATGATTGGAGTTATTGCCCTTGCAGGATCAGTGGTGGGCTGGTTTGCTAAAAAAGCACATACCCTTGAACGCGTATTTCTGATGGCCGCCGCACTCAGTTTGATCAAACCCGGGATTTACACCGACATTGCAGGCATCGTGATCCTGGCCCTTGTTTTGATTTATCAGTTGGCCGTAAAGCGGGAGACGCTATCCGCCGAAACGGTTCAAAATTAACATCTGATATTTTATGATCATCGGTTCGACTATTTTTTATAACAAACTGAATTTATTGATATAAAAAATATAAATAAAGTTTTATTTAAATTACAGTATGTTGTGATGGCTATCGAACCGAGGGTTATGAGGGCATGAAAAAAATAAATTGAACGTACCCACATTTGGAATGGATCATGATCAACCCAAAAATTGTTGATGCCCTGGAAAAAATTGCCGAAAAGGCCCATGTTTCCACGGATAAAAGCGACTTGATTTGCTACTCTTACGATGCCAGCCAACAGATGTTTCTTGCGGATGTCATTGTTTTTCCAAAAAACGCCGGTGAGATTGCCCAAATTCTTCGCATGGCCAACAAAGAAAATGTACCGGTGTTTCCAAGGGGGGCGGGCAGTGGCCTGACGGGGGGAAGTCTGCCCACCAAGGGGGGGATCGTCTTGTCCATCGAAAGGATGGATCGGATTCTTGAGATAGATGAAGAAAACCTCGTGGCAACGGTTGAACCGGGCGTCATCACTGAAATTTTTCAAAAAGAAGTGGAAAAATTGGGTCTTTTTTATCCCCCTGATCCGGCGTCACTGAAATTTTCTTCACTTGGGGGGAATGTGGCTGAAAATGCAGGGGGGCCCCGTTGCGTTAAATACGGTACAACAAAGGACTACATCATGGGGCTTGAGGTGGTTACCCCCCTTGGAGATATTATAACCACGGGCTGCCGGACCATGAAAGGGGTGGTGGGCTATGATCTGACCAAGCTGTTGTGTGGTAGTGAAGGAACATTGGGCATTATTACCCAAATTATTATTAAATTGTTACCCCTGCCCCAGGCAAAGAAGACCATGCTGGTTTTTTTCAGCTCCATTGAAGGAGCCGCCAAAGGGGTATCAAAAATCATTGCCGGTAAAATCATTCCCACCACGCTTGAGTTTATGGATGGTCGCACCCTGGAATGTATTCGCCGGGCAACGGATCTCAAAGTTCCCGACGAAGCTCATGCGGTGCTGATCATAGAGGTAGATGGTGACCCGGAAGGGCTGGATAAACAGATCCACCGTATCTGTACTCTTATTGAACCCTTTGGATCTGTGGCAGTGCACATTGCTGAAACGGCTGAAGATAGTGAAGCCCTGTGGCAAATTCGCAGGGCGGTCTCTCCTTCTCTGGGCAAGGCCAGTCCGGACAGATTCACAGAAGATATCTGTGTGCCCCGCAGTAAAGTACCGGACATGATCAGGATACTTGAATCTATTTCAGAAAAAGACACCATTGATATTGCTTGCTTCGGTCATGCTGGTGATGGCAATATTCACGTTAATATCCTGTTTGACAAAAAAGTGTCTGGAGAACGTGAAAAGGCAATAAAAGTGATCGAAAAAGTTTTTAAAGGTGCCCTGAAACTGGGGGGTACCATGAGTGGTGAACACGGTGTGGGGATTGCCAAAGCCCCTTACCTTTACTTGGAGGTGAGTCAAAACGCAGTGTCCTATATGAAGACGCTTAAACATGCCCTTGATCCCAACAATATTCTTAATCCGGGTAAAATCTTTTTGGAGAAGTAACGGCATGGCGGAGTTGAAAGACCTGGCATCATTTAAAGAAGAGATTGAAAAATGCGTCAAATGCGGTGCCTGCCGTGCCTATTGTCCCGTATTCAGTGCAGAGCCCCGGGAGGGTCGTGTGGCAAGGGGTAAGGTGACACTGGCCAAGGCCATTCTCCAGGGGGAAGTACCTCTACAGGGCAAGGTTCTTGAGGAGCTGAGTCAATGCTTGTTGTGTGGTAGCTGCCACGTTCAATGTCCGAATAAGGTTCCCACTGAAGAAATCGTTGCTGCTGCAAGACGGCATATTGCCGAGCAAAACGGATTGTCCACCTTTGGTAAAACCGTGTCCGTAGTGCTTGGCAGTCAGAAGATCATGGATACCCTGATGCGTACCGGTGGTCGGATGACTCATTTTTTATTCAAAAAAGTCCCAAAAGACAGTGGCCTGCGCCTTCGGTTTCCGGGGTCTGTTATTTTTCCTGACCGCACCCTGCCTGCACTGTCTGCTATTCCTTTCCGAGAGAGGGTTCCGGAGCGAGTTCAGGGGGAACGGGGAAAGCCCACTGTTATATTTTTTACCGGTTGTGGTATTAACTATCTTTTCCCGGAAATCGGTGAGGCCATGCTTAAAATACTTCATTTTCTTGGCGTTACCGTTATCATTCCCAAAGAACAGGTTTGTTGTGGATTCCCCGCAGTCAGTGCCGGTGCCAAAAATACGGTGGAAGCGCTTGCCGAACAAAATTTTTCCACCCTGAAAAAATATTCAGCTGACTATATTGTAACGGCCTGTGCTTCTTGCCACGCAGGTTTAACCCGTATCTATTCTGACATGGGCGGTGAATTCAAAGCGATTGCAGATAAAACAGAGGATATTTGTGCTTTTTTGATGAAAAACGGGTTGCTTGAAAAACTTGCCCCATTTGCCCAAGCAAAAAATTTCCAGGCAAAAGAAAAGATTAATGTTACCTATCATGATCCCTGTCACCTGCGAAACAGCGGTATTACCAGAGAGCCCAGAGCAATCCTGAAAACACTATCCAGGGTCAATTATATTGAAATGGCTGAAGCTGGCACATGCTGCGGACTTGGCGGCACCTATTCTGTTTATCATTACGACACCAGCAAAAAAATCGGTGCCAAAAAGGCCGGACATATTGCAAACAGCGGGGCTGACTGGGTTGCCACGGATTGTCCGGGTTGCATTATGCAACTTAACGATAGTCTCAATCACGCAGGGTTACCCCAGAAATCAGTCCATATTTTAGAGCTGATTGCCCGGGAAATTTATGAACATTCTGAATCCCTGTGAATTGTAACTCACTTGATTAAATATATCATGTACTATATAATTGCCGACTATGAAAGCTATCGATAGTATCATAAATAAAACAAAGGCTGAGCAGGTCTACAGGCGACTGAAAGCATCCATTTTAAAGGGTGAGATTTCCCCAGGTGAAAAATTGGTGATTAATAAGCTTGCCGAACATTTCCAAACATCCATTATCCCCGTGAGAGAGGCGTTGAGCCGCCTGGAGGCGGAAAGTATGGTGACGGTGGTTGCCCATACCGGTGTCTATGTCAAAGAAATAGACATCGACCAACTTAGAGAAATCTATCCGGTCAGAGGGATACTTGAAGGGTATGCCGCAAGGCTGGCCACTGAGCATATAACCATCGAGGATCTGGAATTTCTCAACCAGCACATCTGTAAGATGGACGAGGCAATTGCTGCCAAGGATGATACACTGATGGGCAGACTTAATATTGAGTTTCACAAACGAATTTATGCCATGTCTGGAAACCAGACGTTGACCTGCCTTATTGACGATATGTGGCAAAAAACTTTTTTTGCCCGCTTAGTTTTCAAGTTTACTCCTCACCGGGCAAAGACCTCCAACAAGGAGCACAGGACTATTGTGGAGTCGTTAAAGAAAGGTAATTCCAAAAGGGTGGAAACACTGATAATTCGACAAAGTACGAAAACATTAAAATTGTTGAATAACTATATGGAGAAAAAAAAACGAGACGATCTTCGACACTCCTCACAACAATAGATCTATTATTTTTTTCCGTGAATATTTATCTGTTTAAAAAAGGTGTTGGCGTTCTAATGTGATTATATTTCATCGTTATGGCATTTCAGGCAGCCTGTAAACTTGGGGTGGGGAGTCGGCGGCCCTTGTGGATCGTCAGGATGATGGCACCCAAGGCATTCACTGTCCTGGGTGATGGCATCATGTATTTCAGGGTATTGCTGGATGGATTTGCCATGTAAGCCCATGTAAGCCCCATGGCCGTAACATCCGCAGATTGATAAGGCTAACACTAAGAAAAGAGCGTTTTTAAACTTCTTTGTTATTCTTCGCATGGGTTATTTTCCCGTCTAAAAGGGTTATGGTTTTGTCTGAAAGATCCATCAGACTATGGTCATGGGTGGAGAGTATGATAGCGCACCCCTCTTCCCTGCACATGCTGAACATAAATTTTACCAGCAGCGCTCCTGTTTCGGTGTCAAGATTTGCCGTGGGTTCATCTGCCAGGAGCATTTTGGGGCGGTGGGCAATGGCCCTTGCAAAGGCAACTCTTTGGGTTTCACCGCCGGAAAGTTCATGGGGCATGGCAGAGATAACTTCAGGCAGACCGATTTTTTCAAGTAACTCTCTCACCCGGTTTTCTTTTTCCAAGTGATTCAGCTCCAGGGGAAAGGCGATGTTCTCAAAAACAGTAAGGTATGAGAGAAGATTGGCAGATTGAAATATAAACCCCATCTTCCTTCGCTGAAAATAAGACAGTTCGCGCCTGGACAGGGAGTGAAGATCAACCCCCAGACAGTTCACACTTCCGGTGTCTGGCTGTTCAAGACCACCAATGCAGTTGAGCAATGTGGTTTTCCCTGACCCGGATTTTCCCACAACGGCAATGGTGCCCCCACCGGGAATCGACATGGAAACATCGCACAGAACCTGCTTTATCCCTCTCCCCGATTGATAGCTTTTTGATATGTTTTTTGTTTGTATCACCCCTTTTAAATACTCCTTAAAATATCCGCTGGATTTTTTTTGATGACAAAGACTGTGGGCCATAGTGCCGCCGGTATACTGAATAACAGCGCAGAAGCTGGTGGCATCCATATGGAAAATGCCGTTAACCGGGGAAATATCATTCCTGAAACAACAAAATATTGATTGTATGAGGTATAGGCACTCAAGTTAATGCCGATGTTTTGAAAGAGTGATACCGTTGCCACACCCACCATAACGCCCATGGACGATGCCACAAAATTGATGAGGATAACCTCTGAAAAGATAAGAAAAGCCGTTTCCACGGGGGTGATGCCCATGACCTTCATGATGCCGTACTCTCTTATATCCCGGAGAATAAAGATTGAAAAGGCACAGGCAATGCCCGAAGAGACCACCATGAATACAATGAGGATGACAATGCTCATGGACAGATAATTCAGGGAAATGAGTTGTTCAAGATCCGGCATGAGTTCCGCCCATGTTTTAAAGGCCATGGTTTTTGTGTTATTTTTGCGGTACTGGCTGGCAATGATCTCTTTATCCACGCCATTTCCCAGAAAAATGGCTGCCTGCCATGGCATGGATTGAACTGGAAGTGCCCCCTGGGTGCAAAAAGAAACCCCACGATCAAATTGATCAATGCCTGTTTTATATATGCCTGCCACGGTGAGTTCCACAGTATCTGAATTTTTGGCGGGGAAAAAACTCAGATGATCACCCGGTTCGCTGTTTAATTGCCTTGCCATGGGCTGGCTCAGGCAAATTTCATTTTTACCTGCTTCAAGGTATCTCCCTTTAATGATTTTTTTCGCCATGGCAGTAAATTTTATCTCTTTGTCTGGATCAACACAGATTAATGTCACCATTTCCATGAGATCCCCGTGATAAAGAAACCCCGGGGTGGAAACACGTTTCACAACCCCTGCAACCCCATGGATTAAAAGGTTTTTTGCAGGGAAATTTTCTGGAATGTTCATGCCTGAAATATGCCCAGAAAAAAGGCTCACCGCGTTTTTAATCATGGCATCATTCACGCCCATGGCAAGGGAGGATAGAAAAATAAGCGATGAGACTGCACTTACCACCATCCCTGTGAGCAATGCGGTGGAACGCCATGAGCGAAGGAGAAAATGACTTGCCGTTTTAATCCAGAAAAGCATGGACGTTGAATCCTTTTTTATAACTGCCACGGGCAGACCGTATTCTGGCCTCGGCCTGTCCACAACGAATATTGAAAATGGCATTATGCCGCCCCCCCCCGACGGGTAATGGGCCCGGCCGGAACCGTAGACGGCCCAATTGGCCGGTTCCTATTACCCATCGGAGGGGGGCTCTGTTGAGGGTGCTGGGAAATTTTATTTTTAATAAAGAAAACGCAGCACCAGAGTACCGACAACAGAGCCCCCGGCGGGGGCTGTATAATGCCATTTATAACCCTTCAGGCGTATGACTTGATATGGGGTGTCCAAAACTTAAAGATCTGATATAATAGCGTTTTTAGGTGATT
>CAYSSE010000055.1:0-19389 GCA_964433355.1 uncultured Desulfocicer sp. | reverse complement strand
TTGGCTCCGCGTCTACGACCCAATATTCGTTGTGTCCTACAGGACATGCCCGTTAAGTACCCGGGCATATATTCTTCAAAATAAAACCCATAAAGATCAATGATATATGACTTTAGAATACCAAAAAACATATGCCCGGGTACTTATTAAGATTAATATACAAGTCTGATCCTCGTGGTAATTTCAACCCACGGGGTGAACAGGATCAAAACAAAACCTAAAAAAATAAATGGATTGTATACCCATGAGAATTGTAACCAGACCCGATTTTGACGGGGTTGTGAGCGCTGTCTTTCTTTATGAGACCGAAAAAATTGACGAACCCATAAAATGGGTTGAACCCAGCCAGGTACAAAGTGGCAATGTTGAGATCCGGGCTGGGGATATTGTGGCCAATCTTCCCCATGATCCCCGCTGCACCCTGTGGTTTGATCACCATGTTTCCAACGATATGGAAGAACTACCCCCGGGCTTGTTTCGGATTGCCCCATCTGCTGCCGGACTGGTTTATGAGTATTATAAGGAAAAGGGGAGACTGAATAAGGATTTTGATGAGCTTGTGCGCTGGACGGATATCATTGATGCAGCCCTGCTGGACAGGGATCAGGTACTCTATCCTGAAAAATATCCCTACATTCTGCTTTCCATGACCATTAAAAATCGCAATGGTGCAGATGCGTCATATTGGAATCATCTGGTTCACCTGCTGCGGAACCAACCCATTAAAAAGGTGATGGAAGATCCACAAGTCAAGGTTCGGTGTGAAAAGGTGGTTCTGGAAAATCAGGTCTATGTGGATATCTTAAAGGCCCACACTGTTGTTAAAGGGGATATCTCCGTAACGGATTTTCGGAATCTTGATTCAGTCCCCTCGGGAAATCGCTTTTCAGTTTATTGCCTTTATCCCAATGTCATTGCCAGCGTCAAGATACGATACGATGAGGAAGATCGGGACACCACCATTGTCAGCATTGGACAGAGCATATTCACGGAGGGGCTCAAGGTAAATATCGGGCATCTGCTTTCCCGATATGGGGGGGGCGGTCATGCTGGCGCTGGCGGATGCAGCATGGAAAGTTCCCTTGCCCCCCATAATATCGATGAAATTCTCACCATTCTGGCGCGTAATCAACCTCTGACCTGAATCAAGGGCGTCTAATATACCACCCGGGTGGTCTGGGCATCAAAGAGATGCATCTGGTTAAGGTTCATGGCCAGATCAATTTTATCCTGGTACTTGACCACCATGCGGCTTTCACACCGGGCAATGAACTTGGCACCCTTTAAATCCACATGGATCTGGGTTTCATTGCCCAGAGGCTCCACCACATCAACGATTCCCTGGAACCGGGATGCCTCTGGGGAGGAGGTCTCTTCTTCGGCAGGAAAAATCTCTTCTGTTCGAATTCCCATGATGAGGTTCTGGCCATCCGTTATTTCCCCCTTATCCCTTGGGGGGACGGGGATCTCAAGGCCGCCGTCAAAGGCCAGCACAAATTCATCTTCTTTTTTTGCCGCCCGGCAGGGAAGAAGATTCATGGGGGGGGTTCCAATGAACCCTGCCACAAATGTGTTGGCTGGTTGTAAAAAAAGCTCCATGGGAGTTCCCACCTGCTCAATGTAGCCATCTTTTAAGACCACAATGCGGTCAGCCAGTGTCATGGCCTCCACCTGATCATGGGTCACGTAGATGATGGTGGAGTCCACCCGGTGGTGGAGGCGCTTGATTTCCGCCCTCATCTGAATGCGCAATTTTGCATCCAGATTGGAAAGAGGTTCATCAAAGAGAAAAACCGATGGTTTGCGTACCATGGCCCGACCCATGGCCACCCGCTGCCGTTGCCCCCCGGACAGTTCATGGGGTTTTCGTTCCAGCAGTTCTTCAATGCCTAATATTTGTGCCACTTCCTGAACCCTTGCCTGGATTTCTGCCTTGGGCGTTTTCCTCAGCTTGAGACCAAAGGACATGTTATTAAATACATCCATGTGGGGATACAGGGCATAGTTCTGAAAGACCATGGCAAGACCCCGGTCTTTGGGCGCCAGATCATTGACCACCTTTCCGCCAATGGAGATAGTCCCTTCTGAAATGACCTCAAGACCTGCCACCATGCGGAGAAGTGTTGATTTTCCACACCCGGAAGGCCCTACCAGAACCAGAAATTCCTTGTCCCTTATATCCAGGTTGATGCCATGCACCACCTCTGTTTTGCCATATCTTTTGACGACCTGATCGAGCTTAAGTTCTGTCATTAAAATTTTCCATTTTACTTTTTTTGTTTGTTAAGTACCCGAACATATATTTTTCAAAATAAAACCGATAAATATCAATCATATACCTCTGTAAAATACCGAAAAACATATGTATGGTTACTTAGCACTGCCATGGGATTCTATGGCCTGCTTATCAAATTGTTTATTGATTTTTATCATAATACAGACCGACGCTGTTGGTGTTTTGTTGGCTTATGTTGTGTTTCAGGGTCTTTCTCCGGGTATTTACCTGGACTTTTTATGTGTCATAAAAAAACAATAAATCAATTAATTATGCAACTCTTTTTTTAGAATATTCATAATAATCTTGACGCCCTTTGGTTAAAGCATTAAATCTTGAGAGAGTACTTGCAGGGGCGCATTCCCATTTTTCTGGTGGGATGCTTCATTAACCATGGGTGTCTGGCTTGCATTATTGGTATTATCGGTGGTCTTGGAGGTTTCACAGGCTGTGGTCGATAACACCAACAAGGGACTCAATAAAAGATAACTGCCCTGCCTCATCTTCCTACCCATCTCTATAAATGGCGAGGGGGAGATTGGGACGATTATTTTATACCGAGTTCCTAACACAAGCCTGACACCGTTTACCCGGAAAGAAGCCCCATAAAATTGTATGATGATAATGCCGGGAAAATGGGAATGCGCCCGTTTGCAGCTTTTTTGAGTAAGTATGACAAAAAAAGGGGGAAAAATGAAAATTAGAAAAAGTTTGATTCTGGCCATTGTGGCTCTTTGTCTGACATTTCCGGCATCTGCCTTTGCCAAACCGGTTACCATCAACTGGTGGCACGCCATGAGAAGTGCCCGGGGCAAAATTGTTGACACTATGATTGAAAAGTTTAACGCCTCCCAATCAGATTATGTGGTGGTGGGTACCAACAAAGGTAATTATGATGAAACCATGAATGCCGGAGTGGCGGCCTTCAGGGCAAAAAAACAGCCCCACCTTCTCCAGGTGTTTGAAGTGGGTACCCAGACCATGATGCTTTCCGGGGCCATTTACCCGGTTCACCAACTCATGACCGATGCCGGGTTTGATATTGACTGGAGCAATTATCTCCAGGCCGTTCTTTCCTATTACATGAATGCCGATGGGAAACTCATGTCCATGCCTTTTAACTCATCCACACCCATTATGTATTACAATGTGGATATGCTAAAAAAGGCTGGCATTGCCCCCCCGTCAAAATCAGAGCCTATCACCTGGGATCAGCTCGGAGAGATCACCAAAAAACTGGTGGATCAGGGCATTGCCCCGGCAGGCATGGTAACTGCATGGCAGTCCTGGACCCAGGTTGAAAACTACAGTGCCATCCATAACCTTGAGTTTGCAGATAAAGCCAATGGTTACAAAGGGCTTGACTGTGAGTTAAAGATCAACAATCCCAAGGTGGTGGCCCACATTACCCGGTTGAAACAGTGGATTGACGACAAACGTTTCATGTATGGGGGACAGAAATACCAGGGCCCCAAGGCAGAGTTCATTGCGCAAAATGCAGCCTTTTACATTGATTCCATCAGTGGTATTGCAAAGTTGAAAAAAGCGGTGAATGATTTCACCTGGGATGCCGCCCCCCTTCCCGTGGAAGCCTGGATGGCCAAACCTCAGAACAGTATTATTGGTGGGGCTTCTTTGTGGGTTCTCCAGGGGCACAGCAAAAAAGAGTACAAAGGTGTTGCCACATTTTTAAAATTTCTGGCTGGCAACGAGATGCAGGAATATTGGCACAAAGAAACCGGTTATTTCCCCATCACGTTGGATGCGTATAATGATCTCATATCCAAGGGGTATTATACTGAAAATCCCCTCCAGGAAGTGGGCATTAAACAGTTGAATCGTGCCATTCCCACGGAAATTTCCCGGGGATTGAGGTTGGGTTATTTTGTCCAGATTCGAAATATTATAAACGAAGAGCTGGAGCAGGTGTGGAATGGCGATAAAACACCCCAGGAGGCCATGGACAATGCGGCTGCCAGAAGTAACATTCAATTGAGAACATTTGAGAAAACGTATGAATAAGTTGTAAATACATAGTGCTTTAAAGACGGAATTACTGATTCGTCACGGAAAGGCTTGGTTATAACTTCGGTGCCCTGATCCATATTCTTTGAAATACTCGGTGTTATAATCAAGCCTCTGTCAATAACCTTTGCACAGACCAGGCACCCTTTCCAAATCAAATGAAATGGGTGATAAAATATTTGCCAATGATTAAACGATCTTTTTTTAAATCAAAGTATATTCCCTATCTGCTGATTTTACCCCAGGTGCTTATTACCCTCACTTTTTTTTACTGGCCTGCCATCCAGGGCTTGATTCAGTCGTTCCTTCTCAGTGATCCCTTTGGCAGGCGCAGCACCTTTGTGTGGTTTTACAATTACATTGAACTGTTCACAGATCCCCTGTACCTGAAATCCATCATGATCACGTTGGTTTTCAGTATGCTGGTGGCCGGAGTTTCTCTTTTCCTTGGATTGTTCATTGCCACCATGGCCAACCGGGCACTCAAAGCCAAGGCAGTGGTACGCACCATGCTCATCTGGCCCTATGCTGTGGCCCCGGCCATATCTGGTATTTTGTGGCTTTTTCTCCTGCATCCGTCCTATGGGGTTGTGGCCCTTGGCATTAAAAAATGGTTGGGAATTGACTGGAATCCGGTATTAAATGGAAACGATGCCATGATCATGGTCACCATGGCCAGTGCCTGGAAACAGATCAGTTATAATTTTGTCTTTTTTGTGGCGGGTATGCAGGCCATTCCCAAATCCTTGATCGAGGCTGCCGCCATTGACGGGGCAAGCCCTTTACGGCGGTTCTGGGCCATCACCTTCCCCCTGTTGTCTCCCACCTTTTTCTTTTTGTCGGTGATGAACATTATCTACTCTTTTTTTGAAACCTTTGGCGTGATTCACACCGTGACCCAGGGGGGGCCCGGAGGTTCCACTAATATCATGGTCTATAAGGTGTATCAGGATGGCTTTGTGGGATTGAACCTGGGCTCATCGTCGGCTCAATCTGTGATCCTCATGTCCCTTATCATCGTCATCACGGTGATTCAGTTTAAATTTGTTGAAAAGAAAGTACAATATACGGGTTGATTTTATGGTTGAACGTACACCGCTTTTGGATATTTTTACCTATGTGTTTCTTATAGTGGGTATTCTCATTGTGGGATTTCCCATTATTTACAGCCTCATTGCTGCCACCCAGACCCTGGAAGATGTTTCAAAGGTTCCCATGCCCTTGATTCCTGGGGATCAGTTTCTGGTGAACATGCAAGAGGCCTGGTCCCGGGGGGATCTGGGGACCCAGATCATGAACTCCTTTATCATGGCAACGGGCATCACTGTGGGGAAGATCACCATCTCCATTCTGGGCGCTTTTTCCATTGTTTATTTTGATTACCGATTTCGGGCCGTGGCATTTGCGTCGGTGTTCTGCACCCTGATGCTGCCGGTGGAGGTCAGAATAATGCCCACCTACGAGGTGGCCGCCAATGTTCTGGGGCCTCTGCAGGCGGTGTGGGATTTTTTACACTTAAATGCAGTTGTGTCCTGGTTTACCACCAATGAATTTGAGTTGGCCCTGGACTGGAGTTTGCTGGACAGCTACACAGGGCTGATTCTTCCCCTGGTGGCATCGGCCACCTGTACCTTTTTGTTTCGGCAGTTCTTTTTAACGGTACCCGAAGAGTTGTGCGAGGCGGCCAAGATGGATGGGGCATCTCCCATGACTTTTTTTAGGAAGATTTTACTTCCCCTGTCCAAAACTAACATTGCGGCCCTGGTGGTTATTGAGTTTGTGTATGGCTATAACCAGTACCTGTGGCCTCTTCTGGTCACCACCAATCCTAAAATGACCACGGCGGTGATTGGATTACAGAATCTCATTCCCCAGGCCGATGATCTGCCAGAATGGAACCTGGCCCTGGGCGCGGCCATCCTGGTCATGCTGCCGCCGGTGCTGGTGGTGCTTTTTATGCAGCGCTGGTTTGTTAAAGGGCTCATTGAAAAAGAAAAATAAGAAAAGAATGCCAAACCAAGGAGAATTTAGTTTGAAAAAAATAGCGATTTTATTTTTGATTTTTTTCGTTTTTGCCACCACTGCTTCAGCAGCCATGAAAATCAAGCTGGCCGTTGTGACAAAACCAGGCTCTGCCCAGAATATTGTTGCAGACAAGTTTAAAAAATTGATTGAAGAACGATCCCATGGGGAGATGACTGTCAAGGTATTTCATTCCGCATCCCTGGGCAATGAGACAGAAATCCTCCAGCAAATTCAGATGGGAACCGTGGAAATGGGTGTCATCACCGCAGGGCCCTTTGACACCTTTGATCCCATTGTCCGGGTGGTGAACTATCCTTTTCTGTTTAAGGATAATGACCAGGCAGACCTTATTCTGGACGGCCCCCTGGGACAGGAAATTTTTAAAAGCCTTGAAACATCCGGCTTTAAGGGGTTGCATTTTTCAGAAAATGGATTTCGAAATCTCACCAACAGTAAAAAACCGGTGAAAGATCCAGATGACATCAAGGGCCTTAAAATCCGGGTAATGGCATCGGCCCTGCACAAAACCATCTGGCAGACATTGGGAGCCAACCCCACCCCCATGCCCTGGCCCATTTACACGGAGCTTGAGCAGGGGGTCATTGATGGCCAGGAAAATCCTCTGTGGGTGATGGAAGTTTACAAATTCTATGAGATTCAAAAGTACATGACCCTGACCCGTCATGTCTACTCCTCCCACATTGATGTGGCCGGGTTAAAGTGGTGGAACAGTCTTTCTGCTGATAAGCAGACCCTCATTGCCGGTGCCATAAAGGACGCGGCTTTTTTTCAACGGGCAGATAACCGGGCCAAGGATGCGGGTCGCCTGGCAATGCTTGGGGAAAAGGGCATGATTATTGAAGAAAATCCCAATGTGGCAGCTTTCCGGGCCCGGGTGGCAGATTTGAAAAATATGGATCTCTATAGCGATCCCCGGGTCAATGCACTGTTACTCAAAATGATTGAAGCCACCCAATAAGTTGGGTTGACCTGGATTGAGACACATTCCCTTTTTCCTGCATCATCATCTAATTATTTGATTTTATAAATGTGGTGCCAAGTTAATTAAGTACCCACACATATGTTTTTCGGTATTCTACAACCATATATCATTGATATTTATGGATTTTATTTTGAGGAATATATGCACGGGTACTTAAAACCAACATCTCTTTACAATCAATATAGTTAAGGGACGATGGGTAAAATGGGAATTCACCCCCTGGAAGCAAAACATGATAATTTTTTTTCAAAATCTAAGTGACGGGCTAAACCGAAGGGTGGAAGTGTTGCTCTTTATCATGGGATTTGCCATGACCTTCATTGTGGTGGTTCAGGTGTTTGCCCGATACGTTCTTAACCATTCCCTGTTCTGGTCTGAGGAGCTGGCCCGGTACCTTCTGGTGTGGCTGACCTTTATGGGGACTTCGGTGGCCTACCACAAGGGGGTGCATCCTGGTGTGGATGTCTGTTTTACAAGACTCTCTCCTTGGTGGCAACGCCTGGCCACGGTGGGCATCCACATGGTTTCTTTGTTTTTGTTCGGTGTCATGGTGGTGAAAGGGGCGGCCTTTGCCTGGTTTGTCAGACTTCAGATCTCTCCGGCCCTGTCCCTTCCCAAATGGGTGATTATGGGCATTGTTCCCCTGGCCGGTGCGGTTCTCATGGTACATGGGGTGCGCTTTCTGCTGGATACCATCCAAGGGGAATAAATATTTGCCCAGCACCCCATATTCACCTATTTTGTCCTGCTCACATAGCATTAGTATGATACGCAGCCCCAAATAGGCGAATATGGGGCACTGGCCAAAAATTTATATTAACAACCTTAATATTTACCAAGGGGAGTAAATAAGTACCCGAGTATATATTCCTCAAAATAAAATCCATAAATATCAACGGTATATCTCTGTGGAATACCGAAAAACATATGCATGGGTACTTAAATCATTTGAATAGGATGGTATTGTGACCGCGTCGCTGTTGATTATTAGCCTGTTTTTTCTCTTTGCCATGAACACCCCCATTGCCATTGCCATCGGAGCCTCATCCCTGGTGACTATTCTGGTACAGGGAGATTATCCCCTGATGGTGATGATCCAGCGCATGGTTTCCGGCACGGACTCCTTCCATCTCATGGCGGTTCCTTTGTTCATGTATGCCGGAGTGATCATGGAGGCTGGCGGCATCAGCCAGAGACTCATTGATTTTGCCAATGCCCTGGCCGGGTGGTTGCCAGGAGGTCTGGCGGCGGTCACCATTGTGTCTGCCATGTTCTTTGCCGGAATTTCCGGTTCGGCAGCCGCAGATGCCGCTGCCGTGGGGGCGGTATTAATTCCTGCCATGAAACGGTCGGGATATGATTCGGATTTTGCAGCGGCGGTGCAGGCCTCGGGGGGTTCCCTGGGGGTGGTGATTCCGCCTTCCATTCCCATGATTATTTTCGGGTTTCTCACCGGAGCCTCCATTGGACAGCTTTTTGCCGCCGGGATTTTACCCGGTATTCTCATTGCAATTTCTCTCATAGCCGTTTCCACCTTTGTTTCCTGGCGGCGGGGCTATGCCCCGGACACCCGGTTTTCCCTGAAAAATATTTTTATTACATTTAAACGGGCCTTTCTGGCCTTGGGTGCACCATTGATCATCCTTGGGGGGATTCTAACCGGTGTGTTCACCGCCACTGAATCCGCAGCGGTGGCTGTTGCCTATGCCCTGTTTGTCTCCATGGTGATCTACAAGCAAATTCAAATAAAAGATCTGTTTCATCTGTTCCGGAATGGATCTGTCACCGCATCCATTGTCATGTTTATTATTGCCACCGCTTCGGTGTTCAGTTGGATTGCCGCCATGGAAGATCTCCCCGGGGCTCTTGCAGGTACCCTCATGGGGATCACAGATAATCCAGTGCTTCTGCTGCTGTTAATCAACGCGGTGCTTCTCATTGCCGGAACCTTTGTGGAAACCACAGCCGCTTTGATTTTGCTGGTACCCATGATCACGGCCATGCTGCCCTCACTGGGCATTGACATGGTGCAATTGGGTGTCATTGTGGTGACCAATCTCTCCATTGGCATGCTCACCCCGCCCATGGGTATTTGCCTCATTGTATCGTGCAGTATCTCCGGGGATTCTCTGGGGGCGGTGAGCAGACGGGTGATGCCTTTTTTGGGTATTTTGATCATAGATCTTCTCATTATCACCTTTTATTCCCCGCTTACCATGTGGATGGCCCACCTGGTTCGTTGATTCCTTTACATTCCGGAGGTAATTAAAATTGCGGCATGATAGATACGGAGGTAGAAATGGAAAGGTATTCTGCAAATTTTTATCCGATGGAAGATGAGTGGGCTGTTTGATTTCCTGATGCACCATCAGTAAATAACAGTGGAAAAGATATGTAAGATCTCAATAGCCCAGGGCTATAAAGCCTGCTTACCCTTTAAACACCGGTGCTATTCAAAAGAATGACCTGAATACCCATACTTATTGAGAACTTACAAAGATATTGATCAAGCCCTTGAAATGGCTATGGACGCATTAAGCGCTATAATGGTTTTTGGGAGTAAAGGTCGCGAATATCATGCGCCAAGATCCTTTGAGGAAATTCAGGCAGAGGCGAAAGAGGATGAACTCGTCTTTCCTGTAATATGACCGAAATATATTTATTAATTGCTTATGCATAATGTTGGGTTTATAACACGAATGTGTACAAAATGGGCATCTGCCCAGGATGACCAAGGTTAGTGAAAGTTTAAAAAAACACAGGAGGTGGGGTATGACCATAAAGATTGGTATTAACGGTTTTGGCAGAATCGGCAGAAACATTTTTCGGGCCATTGGTAAAGATAAAACCTTTGCGGATGTAGAAGTAGTGGCCATCAATGATTTGACGGACAATAAAACCCTGGCCCATTTACTTAAATATGATTCGGTCATGGGAACTTTTGAAGGAGATGTGGCAGGTGATGACACCGGTATAACCGTGGACGGACGTCACATTGCGGTGTCCGGCCATCGAAACCCTACTGATATTCCCTGGGGGGATCTTGGCGTGGATTATGTGGCCGAGTGTACCGGGATTTTCCGGGACGGGGAGTCTGCCCAGGCCCATCTGGATGCTGGCGCAAAAAAGGTGGTTATCTCAGCCCCGGCCAAGGGCGGGGTTAAAACCCTGGTCATGGGCGTAAATGAAGAGGAATATGACCCCACCCTGCACCATGTGGTGTCCAATGCCTCTTGCACCACCAATTGCCTGGCACCGGTGGCCCGGGTGATTCTGGATAATTTTGGTATTAAATGTGGTTTAATGACCACCATCCATGCCTACACCGGGGATCAGCGGCTCCTTGATTTTCCCCACAGTGATTTGAGGCGGGCCAGGGCTGCAGGGCTTTCCATGATTCCCACCAAAACCGGAGCGGCTGCGGCAGTGTCCCTGGTCATCCCGGAATTGAAAAATAAGTTTGACGGTCTTGCCGTACGGGTTCCCACTCCCAATGTTTCCATGGTGGATGTGGTGATGGAGGTGGAAAAAGAGACGACTGTCCAAGAGGTGAACCATGCCTTGAAAGCGGCATCGGGTCGATATCTGGGGTATTCTGATCTTCCCCTGGTCTCCATTGATTACCAGGGAGATCCCCATTCCTCTGTGGTGGATGCAGACTCCACAAAGGTCATTGGGACTATGGTGAAGGTGATGAGCTGGTACGACAATGAATGGGGCTACTCCAACCGGATGTTGGATCTGATTTTGCACATGGAAGCCATGAAGCCATTGTGATGGTGCCTGAGGGGGTGTGTGATGGAGCGAGTGTCATTGTCTCAATTTGTTGAATCATCGGATGCCCTCCGGGCCAATCTCATGGAAACGGCACAAGAGGTGGTTGTCCAACCGAAATATCAACTTCTTCTTGATATTGTGGTGGATTTTCGAGGTATCCATAATCAGCTTGAGACCCTGCTTTCTGAAGTGTGTCATACCTATCGAAACTGGGAATTGCTGTTGCCCCAGCTGAGAAATTTTACACTAAAGAACAGCAGCCATTATAAGCGGCACCCCCAGGGGCCTGAAGCCTTTGAACTTTTCAGTGGCATCTATCTTGAAGCTCTGGAAGACTCCATTAAAAAAGAGGGGCTTCCCGCCCGTTTAATGGAGTCTCTTTTTGCCTGGGTGGATAAATTTATCTCCCTTTTTTCCGGGGAGGATTTGCTGGAATATCAAACAGCCCTCAATGGGCTGTTTGAAAATTTGATCCGACTGGGCAACACCCATGAAGAGTTGGTGATGTTCATGGTGCAGAGCCGGATACCCATGCAGCGGGTGGCCCGACGTCTACTGGCCTTACAGGAAACCATGTCTACTCCCATGGATCATCGCGACTTGGCTCGTCTTATGATATTTATCCTGGATAATAATTACCATTACTGGCTGGAAGAAGATGACCCCGTGGTGTGGTTCCATGCCGAATGCCGGGATCTTTGCCATGATATCTCCACTTTGGAATTGTTTGACACCGTCTCCCATGGCGCATTGATAGAACACCGTTCCACCCTTGCAGACATTGATCTTGCAGCCGATGAAAATAACGGCTTAAACCGATTAATGGGCCTTCCTGCCCATGTGGACATCGTCAAGGTCTACAAAGAAATTTCCACCTGCCTCACCCCGAGGCAGCCAGATGTTTCCAAAAATGAAGACTCTCCTTCCAATATCCAAGGTGTTTTGGATTCAAACATGGCTTTGGAAAATCAAAAGCTATTGTTTTTATTTAGAATAATGGATACCAGTGGCCTATATCTCATCCACGAAGAGACCCTGCGAACCATTAACCAGGGGCTTGTGAGGTTGATCCGGCAACAACCCTTTGAAGACATTGAAGCCTTTTTACTCACCACCTTTCAGTTGTTAAAGGTAAATGTCAGGAAATTTCCCCATACCTCCTTGAAATGCATTGAAATTCTGGGGGAAGAGGTGTTTAAACGGGGAAATTCACGCATGGTGGAGACCTTTTTATGGGAGGCCGTGCGCTTTGGATTTCAACATGCCGGTGTCACGGGCATTGACGAGGACTGGCAACCCATCACCAATCCAGCCCATTTGACCAATATCCGGGTTTGGCTGCATCTGATCACCCGGGAACCCAAGTGGTGTGCCACCCTTTTTTCCGCACTGATTATCCATCTAAAACTTGCCGGCACCTGTGTTAAAGATACGGATCTGTTCCAGCGGGATATCACCCACCTTTTAAACCATCCCATTGAGCCGGTGTATAACCTGGCCAAGCAGTTTGCTAAATTAATGCCGGTTTTTTACAATGAGATCGGGGCAGAAGGAGCGCTGCGATACGTTTCCACCGAACTGGATGAGATACACAAACGTAAAGATCGCCTTATCCATTTTTTGAGAAAACAGAGCCATGTGGAGAGTTCCAATCTGATTGTGGATTTTATCCAGGAAATATTTATCTTTTGGAGAACCCGGGACAAGCGCAGGCTACAGCCCATCCTGCCCCAGGAGGTTCTGGAGGAGGTGGCCACAACTGGCCCCTTTATTGATGAACAATACAAACTGAGTCGTCGGATTGGAAAAGAACTTCGATTCAATGCTGTGGAAGACCTTTTGGCCTGGGGCAAAAAGGATCGAAAAAAATACCTTGACGCCCAGAAAGATATTGCCCGGGGGGAACGGCGGCGGTTTGATTTGATGGTTCAGATGTACAAGCTGCTCCACCAGAAATATAACCTAAGTTTTCAAGAACTTAGGGAAGAACTCATGGAGGCCCAAAGAGAAGGCTTCCCCGGCATGGAGGCCCTGGCCGATGTGCTGGAGGCCGGGAATACGGAAAAGTCCTTAAAGGCTCTACTGACTTGCCTGGAAGGTCTTAAGGAGATTATTCTTTCCACTGAGACCTTTCCCGCCAAAGAAGCCATTTATCACAAGCGTCACATTGCCGTGGATATCCCTTCTGTTTATGGTCGGTACCAGGAACGAAAATTTGACAGCCTGAGTCTTACCTTTCGCATGGAAAACCTGGCCGGTGTTTTGCTGGAAAAATTGCCGGGCACCGTAAATTTGTCTTTTATCACCCAGGCCACTTTTTTTCGAATTGTCTCTTGTCTGAAACTTTTCATGCGGGCACTGGCCGTTGATGGCATCACCTCCCGACGTCTGGATACCTATCTTTCCATACTGGAAAGTTCCCTGAAGATTCGCCGGTTTTCCTACACCCAGTACCTGGATATTTTTCGAGGGCTTTCAGAAGGGGTTAAGGATGTTATTTATGCCAACTACACCAACATCCACCAGAACAATCTTTCCATCATTATTCCCCAGATCGGCCGGGACAATCTTTTGGGTAGATACCGCTCCAAATGGTGTGATGACGATATGGTGACCACCACCCACGGCCTTTCCGAAGATTTTTTCCGGGATCTGATATCTTCTACCTTTGGGCTTCAGCACCTGGATCATTTTATCACCCGGATCATACAGACCCTGGAGCGACAGCGGGATGTTCTGGATGAACGGCACCTGGATCTTCTCATGTCCTATAATCCGGAAAAAACAGTTTCCATGCTCCATGATGTCAACATTCACACGCATGACCTCATTCATCTGAGCAATAAGGGGTATAACCTGGTGACACTTACCAGTCTGAATCTGCCAGTGCCTCCGGCATTTATTATCACCACCGAGGTGTTTCGATGCCGGGAGGTGATCCATGGGTTCAGTAAGGCCAAAGAAGAGTTTATACGCCGGGTTCGCATGGCTCTCACAAGACTGGAAGGACTCACCGGCAAGATATTTGGTGACCCTGAAAACCCCTTGCTCCTTTCGGTGAGAAGCGGGGCAGCCCTTTCCATGCCGGGCATGATGGCAACCATCCATAACATCGGTCTCAATGATGAACTGGTGGAAGCCTATGTAAAAAATCATGATCATGGCTATCTGGCATGGGACAACTACCGACGCTTTGTCCAGTCCTGGGCCATGATTTCCGGGGTGGATCGGGACAAGTTCCAGGAGTTGATGGATGATGCAAAAGAACGCCATAATGTTCAATTTAAATGGCAGTTTGCCCCGGATCAGATGCGGGAGCTGGCCCTGGATTATCAGAAACTGGCACGACGTCAGGGAATCAGTATCCCGGATGATCCCTGGCTTCAGCTTTCCCATGCCGTTGAGATGGTCTTTGATTCCTGGAATACCATTAAAGCGGTGAATTACCGGGAAATCATGGATCTGTCTGATAGTTGGGGAACGGCGGTGATCGTGCAGAGTATGGTGTTTGGGAATAAAAGCAGTCAGTCAGGATCGGGGGTGCTGTTTACGGCCCACCCCTATCGCAAGGTCCGGCGGGTGGCTCTGTGGGGGGACTATGCCTATGGCGATCAGGGCGAAGATATTGTGGCAGGGCTTGTGACAAGCTATCCCATTTCTGTGGAGCAGGCCCAGATTGATGGCCGATCCGTGGAAAAGAGTTTGGAGAAAAGTTTTCCAGATATCTACAATGAACTGCTCTCCATTGCAAGGGATCTGGTGTATGAAAAACGCTGGAATCCCCAGGAGATGGAATTTACCTTTGAGGGGCCCGATGCCAAGTCTCTTTATCTTCTCCAGACCCGGGACATGATCACCATTAAAAAGCAGGAACAATTTGATGTCTTTACCCATTCTGAAGCGCTGAATGCAGGGGGGCTGGGTAAAGGAATCGGCGTTTCGGGTTCTGCGTTGTCTGGCCGGGTGGTTTTTTCCGAAGGAAATATAAGGCAACTACGCCAGCAGAACCCAGGCATGCCTTTAATTCTCATTCGTCCGGATACGGTTCCCGAGGATATCAAAGTTATTGATATGGCAGATGGGCTTCTCACCTCCCGGGGGGGGCAGACCTCCCATGCCTCTGTGGTGGCGGTGCGTCTGGAAAAAACCTGCGTGGTGGGCCTGCGGGACCTCAAGGTGCATGAGTCCCGGCAGTATTGTGAAATCATGGGTCACCGCATTGCCTTTGGGGATCGTTTGTCCATTGATGGTCGAAGTGGACTGGTGCTGCTGGGGCATCATCCCACCCAGACAGAAAAGCATATTTTGCCTTTGTGATTTTTTTTATTAAAATGAGACATTACTGGGTTGAGAAAATTAATTATGTCAAACTATATTTCGTTTTTTGCAGGCCCCCGGGCCATGGATTTTATCAGTAAAAATGGCCTTGAACCCAACCATGTGCAATGGGTGGCCGGTGCCGCAGGGGGGCCTAAGTGTTTGATTTTAACCCATCTGGATGGATTCTTATTCGGGCAATGGTTTAAAAATCGGAAAGATCCGCTTTTTTTGATGGGCGCTTCTGCCGGGGCCTGGCGATCGGCAACGGCCTGTCAAAAAGATCCTGCCGCTGCCATGGCAACCTTCCGGGAAGCATATATTAATCAGTGGTACTCCAAAGATCCCTCCCTGGGTGAAATACAACGGGAGTGTGACCGACTGTTGAAAAGGGTGTTGCCCTCTGGGGCCGTTGACCAGATTTTATCCCACCCCAGTTTCCGAATTAATTTTATTTCAGCCCGGGCCAAAGGGCCCGGGGGCAGTGATCATCCTCTGGTTCAGGGAACGGCCTTGGCGCTTGCGGCCCTGGCCAATGCCATGAAAAGAGATTATTTGAAATATTTTTTCCAGCGTATTTTGTTCCACCACCCGTCCCAGGTGCCACCCTTGGGCGATATGGATGCCTTTGAGACCCATACGGTTCCCCTGACCCGGGATAATTTCACACCGGCTCTTTTATCATCGGGTTCCATCCCCATGGTGATGCCCGGCATTAAAGATATTCCCGGGGCACCCCGGGGAGTTGTCAGGGATGGAGGTGTCATTGATTATCACCAGGATCTTCCCTTTGCTTCCCCCGAAGAAAATTCCGCCCAGGGAAAGATTGTGCTGTTTCCCCATTATACCCCACGTATTATACCCGGCTGGCTGGATAAAAAACTGTTCTGGAGAAAACCCCATGCCAAAAACATGGACAATGTGCTGCTGGTGGTTCCCACCCAGAAGTTAATTGATCTGCTCCCCGGAAAAGAAATCCCTGACCGGGAGGATTTTACGCGGTTTAAAGGGAAAAATTTACAGAGAATTGCCAGATGGTTCCTTGCCTGCAAAAGCTCTGAGGTGTTTACGGCGGAGTTCCATGAAACCGTGGCATCGGGAAAGATTAAAACCTGTCTTCGCCCCATTGCGTCCCTGTGATTAGATTCTAAAGCTCTTCGCAGATTAGTGTGATTGGGATATGATTGCTGCGTGCAATCCTCAGTGTTTACACATCTGTGGATATGGGATTTCACACTCATCCATGATGAGCCGATTCTAATGAATTTGGCTGAAGGATAGATCAAACCTGAAAGAGGTATTTGTGGAACCGATTGCATTGACAATGGATGTCCTGGCAATTTTGTTTTTTTCCGGATTGTTGGCTGGCTTGGTGGATGCCATTGCCGGTGGAGGGGGGCTCATTGCTCTGCCTGCCCTTTTATTTGCCGGGATTCCTCCCCAGCTGGCCCTTGGTACCAATAAACTCCAGGGCAGTTTTGGCACTTTGGCTGCGGCATTTAACTATATAAGAAAGGGAGAGGCTTCGTTAAAAGAGGCGTGGAGGGGTATTTTATTCACATTGGTAGGGGCGGCAAGTGGTGCGGTGCTGGTGCAGCAACTGAATCCAGATTTTTTAAAGCCAGTTATCCCGGTGTTGTTGTTTTTGGTATTTATATACACTCTTTTTTCCAGGAATCTGGGATTAAAGGCGGGCGTTCCCAGAGTGTCCCCTGGGCTTTTTTTTATGTTTTTGGGTCTTGGGCTGGGATTTTATGACGGTTTTTTTGGCCCGGGTACAGGCTCATTCTGGACCATGGCCTTCATGGTGCTGTTGGGGCTGAACATGACACGGGCATCGGGATTTACCAAGGTTATGAATTTTACCAGTAATGTCGTTGCCTTGTCATTTTTTATTATGGGGGGCAATGTTCTCTATTCTGTGGGGCTTGTTATGGCCTGCGGGCAGATTGTGGGTGCGGGCATTGGTTCCACCCTTGCCATTAAAAATGGGGCGCAGTTTATCCGTCCTGTTTTTCTGACGGTGATCTTTCTCACCATTGTTCGATTGGGATATCAGAATTTTTTTTAGGGCATATGCTGGATGCCAGGATTTTTTAAGAAATGAATCCAAAATAACTTTGCCGAGCCAGGAACAGATTTATTGCTGGTGATCCATCAATAAAAAAATGCACCATGAAATAGAAACATTGTCCAAGACCGTTTCTTCCCGTGGTGCACTTAATGCTTATAGAAACTTGATCATTCAATCAATAAAGCTGAATGAGGCTTAGATCAGCTCATTGACATCTGTGTAATCAAGATTCCAGGCTTCGGCAACACCCTTAAAGGTGATCTTTCCGTCTACAACATTGACACCTTTTTTCAACTCTTCATTATCCTGAACGGCTTTTTTCCAGCCCTTGTTGGCAAGTTGAAGTGCATAGGGAAGAGTGGCATTGGTCAGGGCAATGGTGGAAGTGCGGGCAACAGCGCCGGGCATATTTGCCACACAATAGTGGGTTACACCATCAATCACAAAGGTGGGCTCGGCATGGGTGGTGGCCTTGGAAGTTTCAAAACAACCGCCCTGGTCAATGGCAACATCCACGATGACAGAACCGTCTTTCATGTCTTTGAGCATATCACGGGTCAAGAGTTTGGGTGCCTTGGTGCCGGCTACCAGAACCGCACCGATGACCAGGTCTGCCTGGGTGACAAGATCCTTGAGAATGGCAGGATTGGACATGATAGGGAAGCAGTTGGCGGGCATGATATCATCAAGATATCGCAGTCGGTCAAGGTTGGTATCCAGAATATAAACCTTTGCGCCAAGACCACAGGCCATTTTAGCCGCATTTACACCCACAACACCACCGCCGATAACCACAACGATTCCAGGCTCAACACCGGTAACGCCACCAAGAAGAATACCCCTTCCCCCCATGGGCATTTCAAGATATTTTGCGCCTGCCTGGGTGGCCATGCGACCTGCTACTTCACTCATGGGTAGCAGCAGGGGAAGGGAGCCATTGGTTTTTTCCACGGTTTCGTAGGCGATACAAACAGATTTACTTTTGATCAGACCCATGGTCTGGGGCTCATCAGCTGCCAAGTGGAGGTAGGTGAAAACGATCTGGCCTTCCCGGATCATGTCGTACTCAGAAGGCTGAGGCTCTTTCACATGCATGACCATGTCAGATTTTGCATAAACCTCGGCAGGGGTGTCCACAATGGTTGCACCGGCTTCCATATAAAGCGCATCTTCAAAGCCACTGCCTGCACCGGCATCTTTTTCCACCAATACGTTGTGTCCGTTGTGTACCATGGCTACAACGCCAGCGGGGGTCATGCAAACTCTTTTTTCCAGCACTTTGATTTCTTTGAGGATACCTACGATCATTTGTCATGCTCCTTAAGTAATGATTTGAATAAAATTTAGTCTGTTCAATTTTTTTGAGATTCATGCCATCACTCTTCCTGAATTGGATTCATTCGGTTAGAGGATCGCATTTATAAAATTTTTATTTATACAAAGCAAAATGCTTGCCACACATGAAATAAAAACACAAAAAGACATTTAATATCTGATACAGCAATTCCCGGCCACTATTTGACTACTTGATATTATTTAATATTTACCAAAGTGGTTTCGTGAACTTAAAAAACTTAAATCTAACAATTATAGATAGTTATCCTGAATTTGACAGGGAATAGCTGTATCTGATATCTCTTGAATTGATGGTGTTTTTTTATCTTGTTGCAGGTGGTATGAATAGATTTTAACTTAATTGGGAGTACCGGGAAAGGGCTGTTTTTTGGTAACCATAGGTACCAAAATCACATAAATATGATGTAAGGGCCTTGTATTATAGCTAAAAACAATATTGTTAAGTTTGGTTACCACTGGTAACTTTTTTGATGATAGAGATATCATATTTTTTCATCTTCTTTAACAGGGCAGGGTGGGAAATTCCCAGGGTAAGGG
>CAYSSE010000054.1:0-19451 GCA_964433355.1 uncultured Desulfocicer sp. | reverse complement strand
CTTCACCTGCAGTTAATGAGAAACCACCCGAACTAAAAGAAAGACAGGTCATTGTAAAAGAAAATCAGCGTGGCGTAACATATGACAAACTGTTCGGCCAATATTTTCAGGATGCTAAAAAAATAACAGTGACGGATTCATACATCCGAATTTTCAACCAGATTAGAAACTTGAATGATGTGCATCATAAAGCGAGTACTTCTGCCTACCCTCGGGAGGTAACCCAGCAGATGGTGAAAAATTTTCTGGATGGCGGGGCTGCCATCAATGTGTTGTGTCGTCATCATCACATTGACATGAAAATTGTGGACATGGGCGTGGACGCTGATTTTGATCCCCACCCTGACCTCATTGTAAAAAAAGTTCGTAAGGGCACCCGGAATTTTGCTCTGGAACCTGCCATGACCCGGCAGGAGATGTTCACGGCCCTGGGATATGGCATGTCCGTGTTTCTGGCGAGCCATGAAGCCTCACCCATGGACATTGTGGGGGTGGGAGAGATGGGCATTGGCAACACCACGTCGGCCTCGGCCATTATTGCCACCATCTGTGGTATTACCCCTGGTCAGGCAACGGGCCGGGGAACTGGTGTCGACAACAAAGGATTAAGCCACAAAACTGAAGTGATTGAAAAGGCCCTGGCATTTCAACAGCCAGATCCCAGGGATGGGCTGGATATTCTGGAAAAGGTGGGCGGGTATGAAATTGCCGGGATTGCCGGTGCCGTTCTTGCCGCCGCCTCCAGGGGATGTGCCGTGGTGCTGGATGGAGTCATCTCCACCGCTGCGGGGCTGGTGGCCTGTGTGATTAATCCTGACATCCGTGGATATCTTATTTCTGGTCATAAATCCGTTGAAGTGGCCCAGAAATCAGCCCTGGAATACATGGATATCACCTCTGTCATTGATTTTAAGATGCGACTGGGCGAGGGAACCGGTGCAGCCCTGACCATGGACACCGCCGAAGCTGCGTGTAAAATCATGTGTGAAATGGCATCCTTTGATGATGCCGGGGTGGCGGGGAAACTCTGAAATTTTTCTCATCTGCGTGAATGCTCCCCCCTGGGCAATGAACTGCCAGGGGAGGAGTGATGACCAAATTTTAAAAAAGAGTTGAATCAACCTAAAAGGTATCCGGAAAGATGGCGTGGATTTTTTTATGAAGGATTTCTCGTTTCAGGGGTTTTGACAGATAATCATTGCACCCTGCCTTTATATATTTTTCCCGATCCCCCACAATGGCGTTGGCGGTGAGGGCAATGACGATGGTATCCTTAAGCTCCGGTGTGTTGCGGATGGCGGTAATGGTTTCCATGCCATCCATCACCGGCATGTGCATGTCCAGAAGAACCAAATCATAGGTTTTTGTCTCCAGCATTGTCATTGCAATGGCACCGTTTTCTGCACTGCCATGCGCAATGTTCATGCTTTTGAGCATGGCTTTGACAATTTTCAAGTTAAAGGCATTATCCTCCACCACCAGTATGCGAATGTTCTTTTTTGCCAACAATGGCTGTATTTCCCTCTCAATGCGCCCGGGGGATTCAATTGTTTCCGGGTTCAGGACTTCCAGGGGGAGGTGGATAGAAAAGCAAGACCCCTTGCCCGGTTCGCTTACGACATCAATATATCCCCCCATTAATTTTACCAGGGACGAGGAAATGGCAAGCCCCAGACCTGTGCCGCCATATTTTCTCACCGTTGAGCTGTCTGCCTGGCGAAAGGACTCGAAAATATGGTTAATACTCTCTTTGGGGATGCCCACACCGGAATCCTTCACCCGGAGGAAAAAGTGGCCGTTCTGGTATCCTGCTTGAATCCGTATCCAGCCACTGTGGGTAAATTTGATGGCATTTCCCAGAAGATTGATCATGATCTGCTGGATTCTTAACTCATCTCCCAGGGCGTATTCGGGCATGCTTTTTTCCATGTCCAGAACAAGATCCAGGCGTTTTTCTTTTGCCGTAAAAATAAAGAGACTATACGCTTGATTTAACAATACTTTCATGGAGAATGGTGATTTTTCCAGTTCAATTTTTCCGGCTTCTATTTTTGAAAAATCAAGGATATCGTTGATGAGCTGTAACAGGTTCTGGGCAGACTCTGAAATGATCTGGAGTTTTTCTTTTTTATCCGAATCAGACTCTTCTGATAAAAGCAGCTCGGTGAATCCCATGATCGCATTCATGGGCGTTCTGATTTCGTGGCTCATGGTGGCCAGAAATTCAGATTTGGCTTTATTGGCGGTCTCAGCCACTGTTTTGGCTTCAACCATGGCGATTTCTGCCTGTTTTCGTGCGGACATATCCATGAAGGCTTCCAGCAACACCCGCTCCCCCTTGAGTTTTATGGGAATAACACTTTTTAAAATGGGAATAGTGCCTCCCCCTTTTTGAATGGCATATTTTTCTTCCAGAATCAGTTTGGGTTTTTTCCCCTCAAAGATGGGGCAATCCCCAGGCTTGACGGTACAATAATTGCCATGGCACACTCGATCCTTTAAAAGGTGCTCTGTTTCATTGGGGGCATATCCCAATATGCGTTCTGCTTCGGCATTGACCTGAAGAATTTGTTTGTTTGTATCCACAATGACAACCCCCACGGGCAGGTTGGAAAAAATTTCTTCAAACACCTCATTGGCCTCTTCATAGGATTTCAAGAGGTTTATTTTTTCCGTCATATCCTCTTTAATTGCCAGGAAGTGGTTGATGGTACCATTTTCATCATCCAGGGGGATAATGGTGGCACTTTCCCAGAACAGCTCTCCATTTTTTCTGCGATTCTGGATTTCCTGATTCCATATTTTTCCGGAAAGAAGGGTTTCCCACATTTCCTGGTAAAAGGGTTGGTCATAACGGCCTGATTTCATGATTCGGGTGGATTGCCCAATGGCCTCTTTTGCCGAGTAGCCAGATATTTTTTCAAAGGCCTGGTTCACGTATTCAATGGTGCCGTTGTGATCCGTGATGATAAAGGTAAGGGGGCTTAATTTAATGGCAGACAGTAGCTGTCTATTTTTATCTTCGGCAATTTTACGCTGGTTCAAAATTCGGGTGATTCTGACTAAAATCAGAATCATCATGGCGATGATAAACATCTGGATTAAAATAAAAAAAAGGGTGCGTATTTTTTGAAAATTTATTTTTTGGAGATTTCTTTCCTGGATGAGCCAGGTTAAGGTTTTATTGGTGTCATGGCGTATTTTGTTGGCATTCTCTCTACAGCGCTGGAACAGCGTATCGGCCTCCAGGGCCGTTATTTTGATGTGGTTTTCCAGGGCTGGATTTGTCTCCGAGTGGACGGGGATGTCCTGCGAATGACTCAACAGGTTTGTGATGGTTAAAAGGATATTTTCCAATTCGTCCAATTTGGGTGAAATGTTGATCACCTCAACAGCCATTTCTCCAAGGGTATCCCTGGTATAGGAGATGGTCTCCTGGAACAGGTCTGTGCTGTTGAGGTTGAGCTGTATGGTTTCAACAAAAGTGCCCCCCTTTTGGAGAAGAATCAACATCTGTTTCACTGAGTTAATGTATTTCTTTGATTGTTGGGAAATGTTTTTTATGGAATGGATGTTTTTTGAAATAAGGGTTTGCCTGAAGTTTAGTTCCAAAAGTATAATCTTTTGTTGAATCAAGGCCCCGATTTTTTGCTTGGCCCGTTGGTTCTGAACGATGTTATCCTGAACTTCCAATTTATTTAATAAAAGGTTCTCCACCATAATCTGTGCTGTGGAACTCAGGATCAGGATGACCATAAAATAAAGGAGTAACCGGGTGATCGGTTCTGAAAAAACAAGTTTAAGAACAGGATTCTTACGTTGCATGTTTGCATATCCGATGCCGAAAAACGGTTGTGGAGAGTGGATTAAAAATCAACGGGCGCATTCCCATTTTTCCGGCCCATCATATAACCCCTTGATTTCATTAAGCCACTATCCATTGATACAAAATAAAATATTTTGATAAATCAAAGAGTTGAATCTCCAACCGGGAAAATGGGAATGCGCCCAAATCAACATCTTCACCAAATCCAAAACAGATTTGAAATTTAAGCAAAAGAAAACTTGAATAAAGTATTAAAAGCATAATCCATATTTTTTAAAAATTGCCTGACCTTCTTTTGATGCCGCCAGGGCCATGAATTTGCGGGCAATTTTAGGATGTTGAGAAAATTTTAAAAGCCCCAGAATCAATAATTTGGGTTTTGCATACTGCCCATCAATGTCAATGGTATCCATGAATTTTTTGTTTTCTTCCCAAGTTGAGACAGCATACCAATTGATGACCATGTCTGCCTTTTTATCTCTTAAGGCCCGGGCCAGATCCTTGGAGTCAGTGGTCAGATGCATGGTGTTGGCCAGCACTGCATCATAGATGCCCTTTTGGGTGAAAATTTTTTGGGTTTCTCTGCCAATACTGCCACTGCTGGCATTGCCAATGACCACAGCATATTCTGGCCGGGTAAAATTTTCAAGGGCCGAAGAGATTTGTTTGGGATTTCCTTTCTGAACCATAATGGCAGCCTGGTTTTCTCCCACCTGGATCTGATCCACGATGAGCCCGGGGTGATCTGTCTTTATAGTCTGGTAATACCGTTGTGAACCGGGCAGGTATAAATCCCCCTTTTGATTGAACACAATGGATTTTAACAGGTTGCCTGACCCCCCTTTGGTGATGATGATTTTGATATTTTCCCTGGACTCAATGAGGGTGGCAATTTCCATCATGGGTTTGATCATCGTAATGCCACAGAAAATGAGCATAGTGGGGGGAGGATTGGATGGGGTTTCAGACTGGCATGCCGATAGGATGATCCCGCAGAAAAGTAAGAAGCTTATTATTATTTTCATACCATTATATTCCTGAGCCATGTATCCGGCCAGAAAAGCCCCTGCCGGAAATGAAAGCGATCAGGGGCTGGAATGGCAGCGTTTTTTTGATGAAAAAAATGAGGGGAGGTCGGTCTGTTTATCCGGCCAGCACCGCGTCTTTCAGGGTATCCAGGCCCAGACGGTCGATCATTTTACCAATACGTTCCCCTTTTTTGCCGTTTTCCTTGTAGTAGGCCACAATTTTTTCAATGAGGCTCAGGGCGGTATCAGAATCGAGTTCTTCGGCAAATACCTCGGAAAGCCGGGGACGGGATGCCCCATTTCCTCCCACCATGAGGGTCCAGCCAGATTTTTTACCCATGAGGGAGACGTCTTTGATGCAGTTTTCTGCGCATTGGTTGGTGCAGCCACTGACCCCCATCTTTGTTTTGCTGGGCAACTCCATGCCATGGTAAATTTTATCCAGTTTCATGCCCATACCCAGGCTGTCCTGCTTTGCCAGTTTGCAAAAATCAATTCCGGGACAGGCTTTGATGCTTCTGACGCACAGGCCCACGGCGTGCCCCAGGTGCAAGGAAAGGTCTTTCCAGGCATTGTCTATGTCCGCTTCCTTCAGGCCCACGATGGTAATGCGGGCGGCACTGGTTATTTTTACAGCCTGGGCTTTATATTTATCCGCAACATCAGCAATGGTTCTGAGCTGTTCCGGGGTGATAACACCGCAGGGAATGTGGGGGGCAATGGCATAGGTTTCTTTGTCACGCTGGGGTACAGCGCCTTTTTCTCCAAGTTTAAGCATGATATCATCCTTTTATTTTTATTTTTTTGATTCAAGAATCAGGTAATGTAACGCTGGTATAATAAACGAAAAATACCCGGGCTGTCAAGGGGGGCCTGGTGGGACATAAATTCTGCGTTTGGGTAGTGAATATGGGGTGCTGGGTGAATATTTTTACGCAAGGATTGTTTTTATTTGAAAGGAGTGGGCGCTGTCTGAGAAAAAGTCCTCCAGGGTTTTGTGAATCACGGAAAAGGCGATGTCATCCCAGGGAATCTCTTCTTTCCGGAACAATTGCACATGGGTGCTTTCCGATGTGGGACCAAATTCCTTTGAAAGCAGTTTTGCCCTGAATATCATGTACATCTGGTTCACATGGGGAATGTTAAACAATCGGCAGGGGGCAGTGATATTAACCATGGCCCGGGTCTCTTCCAGGGTTTCCCTGGCGGCCCCTGCTTCCATGGTTTCACCATTTTCAAGATAACCAGCAGGCAGGGTCCATTTTCCTTTTCCCGGTTCAATATTTCGTTTGCACATGAGGATCTGATCCCCCCATTGGGGAATACAGCCCACCACCATTTTGGGGTTAAGGTAGTGTATAAAACCACATTTTGTACAAATGGCCCTCATGTGGTCATCGTCGTCGGGGATACCCTGTTTCATGGTGCCGCCGCAGCAGCTGCAAAATTTGATTTCCATTAATTTTTCCTCTGTGCTGATCTCCGTACAGTTAGAATTATGGGCATCCTTCATATGACCCAAAAGTAATTTACAGTCTTTTGGAAAAAAGCCCCTACAAATGGGGAATGCTCTAAGAAAGTGTAAAGCACTTTTGAAGGATGCCGAATTATGTTCAGTGGGCCGCATTCTCATCTTTTCGGCATCATCATACAATTTTATGGAGCTGTTTTCCGGGCAAACGGAGCCAAGCTTGTATTATTGGCGTTATCTTCACAGCCTGTGCAAACTCCAAAATCACCGATAATGCCAATAACACAAGCCTGATCCCCATGGCTAATAAAGCCTCTGACCAGGGAAATGGGAATGTGCCCGTTCCGTGGGTAATGTGTTGTCCGCTCACTCAATGGAGAGTTGTTTGTGGATCGTGAGATGATTCCCCTTAGCATTATATTTTATCAGGGAACAATATTGCCGAATAATGAAAATCCCCCGGCCACTTTCGGCAAAATCCTCGGGCAGGTCATATCCCATTTTATGCCATTGAAATCCCTCCCCCTGGTCTTCTATTTCCATGAGGATGGTATCTGGTGGACAGGCCCGGATGGAAAAGTAAACCAGTTTATTTAGGGCAAAGGCATTTCCGTGTTTCACTGCATTCATCAAGCCTTCTCTCATGAGCAGATTCAATTCAAAATTATGCTCAAAATCAGTCATCATCCGGTGCAGAAATTCAAGGGCATACCTGCATGCCTTGTCCACATTATCCATGGTCGAACTGAAGGTGATGCTAAGCTTGTCGTCCTTGCGGGTCATGTTAAAAGTGGTGTCACTTTTCATGGCTTACACCTCTATGCTGAGCAGTAAGATATCATCCTCAGGAGGCCCTGCGGTGGTGAATATCCTCTGAACCAACCAGCGGGACATCTCCTTAATGGGTAACCGGGGTGTCTCCTTGAACAGGGGTAAAAGGGTGGCTGCACCACGGCACCAGGTGATTTTGTTTTTTACGGATTCAACCAGGCCGTCGGTGTACATGAATAGCCGATCCCCGGGGTAGACTTTGAACTGCATCTTGCCAAATGTGGCATCGGTGAACATGCCCAGAATATCTCCGTCTGTTTCGATTAGGTGGGGATTACCGGATGCAGGTAAAACTATCACCGGCAAATGACCGGCATTGATAATGGTGGCAAGACCTGTGATGCGGTTTATAAGAAGGTAACAGGCGGTGAGATATTTTTCTTCGGGAAGCAGTTCCACCAGCACACCGTTGATTATTTTCATGCTTTCATCGGGCTTGTACACGGGGGTGAAATTTTGGGTGAGCAGGGCCTTGAGAGAATAGGTCATATAGCTGGTTTCAATGCCATGGCCGGAAAAATCTGCAACGAAATACCCTTTGATCTCCGGGGCAATGTCAATGATATCGTAAAAATCCCCTCCGGCTTCCTCCATGGCTTTATAAAAAACACCAAATTTGGCATCGGGGTAGTCTTCCGGTGTGGGTAAAAGCGATGCCTGGGCTTGGCTCACCTGTCTGAGTCGGTCTGCCTGGGCCGTAATCAGAGAGTTGGTGGCAATGGAAAGTTTCAGGTGCAGTCGAATCCTTGCAATGACCTCCTGGGGATGAAAGGGCTTGGTGATATAATCCACCGCACCCAGTTGAAATCCTTTGAGCTTTGATTTCACTGAATGGGATGCCGTTAGAAAAATTACAGGAATGGCTGTGGTGGCAAACTCTTTTTTTAGAGCACGGATGACATCAAACCCATCTTCTCCGGGCATACTGATGTCCAGCAGGATCAGGTTGGGTTGGCGGGTCATGGCCAGACGTCTACCCTCAAGCCCGTTATCGGCACAAAGAACCCGGTAGCCTTCTTTGGAAAGGGCTTTTTCAATAAGATTGAGATTAAGAGGATGATCATCAATAGCCAGGATGGTCAGGGGATGTGTGGTAAACATGTTAAGAGCCCTGTGGTGCAAATGCGCAAATTTTAAATAACCGCCACGGACGGACCTTATTCTGGTCTCGGCCTACCCACAACGAAGCACGAAAGAATGTTAGATGTGTCTACTTTTTCATATAAAAGAAAATGGTCAAGTCGGACACCGACGTTAGCTGGAGAGAGCCTTGGAAATAACCTGTAATATTTTTTTAATGGTCTTAACCTGGGTTGATAGGTTCTCAATATCTTGTGAACGTGCTGAATTTTCTATAATTCCAGCACAATTTGAAAGTTTCATGAAGCCCAGATTTCCTGCAGCACCTTTAATGGAATGGGCTGCGTCCTTTACCTTGTCTGGATTATTTTGGGAAATTCCCAGTTCAAGCGTTTCCATGTCTGCGAGTGAGACTGTAATCAGTAGCTGGGCAACTTCATTGAACTCGTCTTCATCAAAGCCCAAATTTGAGGCCATGCTGCTGAAATCAATGCTTTCTTCAGTCATTGTTTAATCCTATGCCCTGATATAAATAGATAAATTACTAAACCAAGCCGAATGCTTACAAAAGGCTTTTGAAAATGATGAAAATCATTTCATATTAAAACATTTTAGGGTAATGATAACTCAATAGTCAAATTTGTGGAGCCAAGAATTTCATTGATTCGGCAAATTATATGACATATGTTATAATTAACTTTGTCAAGTATAATTGAAATGCCTGTTTTGAGCAAATGTTTTTGTTGGGCGAGCAAAAGTGGGCCAACGGTGGGGGATCTATTTGAAAAAACGCCTTCACTGAAGGAAGAAGCCGTCAAGCGGGATCCAGTGAAGGCGGTGTGTAAGGAAAACTGTTTTGCAGCACTCCTTGACAACGGTTACCCTATACCAGTAAATTCCATATACGTCAACGTGGAGGGGCGTACAAAAAAAGCCATGGAAAGAAAACGTTCGATCATCCAACTCTTTGATGTTTCCAAACGATATGGCACCCGGTATGCCTTGAAAAATATAACCTTATCCGTGAAGGTCGGGGATCTTGTGTTTATCACCGGTGCTTCTGGAGCCGGAAAAAGCACCTTGTTGAATCTGCTCTATCTGGCCACACCGGTGAGCCAGGGGCAGATTATTATGGGGGGAATGAACCTGGCCCGATTATCCCGGGAAAAAATTCCCTATTTAAGACGACGCATTGGTGTTATTTTTCAGGATTTTAAATTGATTTCCCACCGGAGTGTGTATGATAATATATCCCTGGTTCTGGAGGCGGCAGGACACCCCCCCAGTGTGATTAAAAAAAAGGTGAGTGAGGTGCTGGAAAGAACCGGTATGACAAACTATAGGGACGCATTGCCCCCTTCGCTTTCCGGGGGTGAACAGCAAAAGGTGGCCGTGGCAAGAGCCGTGGTGGGAGATCCGGATATTATCCTGGCCGATGAGCCCACCGGCAGTCTGGATGCATGCTCGGCAGAAGTGATCAGCCAGTATCTGATGGAGTACAAAAAAAAAGGGAGCACCTTGCTCATTGCAAGCCACAACACCGCATTAATAAACAGGACAGATTATGATGCCCTTTATACCCTTGATGCAGGTGAACTCACACAGTCTGGGGAGAAAATTGCTACTGCCATGAATCCCATCACCGGGGAGGAGATGAAAGGGGGAATGAACTGACCATGAGATCCTATGTAAAACGGGCACTGGAAAATATGGCAGGGAATCTTTTTCTCACCGGGACCACCCTTTTCACCATTGCCTTGTCTGTGTTGATTGCTGGTGCCTTTTTTCTTTTCTTTGAAAATGCCGCCCGGATGACAGGAGATTGGAACCGGGGCATCCGGGTCATGGCTTACCTTGATGCCGGATTTACCCCCCAGGATCTGGCCGGAGTAACCGCAGATCTTGGAACCATCCATGGGGTGGCAGATATTCGGTTTATTTCCAAGGAGGTATCCCTGGAACAGCTTCAAAGGGATCTTGCATCCAGTGGTGTTATTTTGTCTGACCTGGGGAAAAATCCCCTTCCCCACACCCTTGAAATCCTTTTATCTCCTTCCCTTGATACACTTGATGATGTGGAGGCTTTTGCTGCGGCTGCCCAACAAAAAGCCCATGTTCAAGAGGTGGTGTATGGGCATGGTTGGGTGGAAACCTTTCTGCCCATGGTCAATACCTTGAATATGGGTGCCCTGGGGCTGGGGAGCCTTTTTGTGCTAATGGCCCTTTTTGTTTCGGCCAATACGGTGCGGCTGGCCTTTTGCGCAAAGCAGGAAGAAATTGAGATCATGCGCCTTGTGGGGGCCACAGATGCCTTTATCAATACCCCCTTTTACCTGGAGGGGATGCTCCAGGGCTTTTGCGGGGGCACGGTGGGCCTGGCAATCCTTTTTTTTCTGTTTCGGTGGGTTCGGGGGGAAATTCCCCAGGAGGCTTCATTTATTCCATTGTTAGATATTCAATTTCTCTCTTTTCCCGTGGTTGCATTAATCATGGGCGCAGGTGTTTTTCTGGGATGGCTGGGATGTTTTATCTCATTAAAACAGCATTGAAAAAGACAGGTCTTTTGTGCCTTGTATTGATCCTTGTGGTCTCCTTGGGGATTCGCATGGTCTCCCCTACCTGGGCGGGAACTGTGGTGGCGCATAAAAAATCCCTTAAAAAAATGACCCGGAAAAAAAATTTGGTGGAGACCCATCTTCTTGAAGATCGTATCCAGGAACTGGAAGAGAATGAAGAGAAACTGACCCAGGATCAATTGGCTATTGTTGAAAAACTCGATGATGTGAATCATCACATCAATCAGCGTAGACTTCGAGTTTCTCTTGTCTCCCAGGAAATCCATGAGTTAAGCCATAAAATTAAACAGGTTGAGCAGGGACAGCAGGTTGTTATTGAGACGATGGAACAAAATCGTACCACGGTTAATGGACGTCTTCGGGCATTGCATCGCATTAAAGCAACCGGATATTTGCATCTTTTTTCAAAGCCCCGGTCTCTGTTTGATTTTTGGAAAAATCAACAGGCCTTGACCCTTATTGTGGGTTCGGATATGAAACTTTTGAAAAAGCAGGCTGTAGATCTCAAAGAGCTGGAACGTACAACCCTTCTGCTTGAAGGGGAAACCGAGGAAAAAAAACTCCTTGACAGTCACCTGAATTTGGAAATTGAAAATCTGGAAAAAGAAAAGAAAACCCGCCAGGCACTGTTGGCAGAGGTAAACGGACAAAGAGAGTTGACACGGGCCGCCATGGTGTCAGCCAGAAACGCCCTGGCAAAAATCCTCCAGTCCTTGGAACCCCCTCCCCCTGGTGAAAAGCAGAAAAAAGAGACTCATACCGGAACATGGAAGGGGGAAAAAGGTCTTTTCCTATCCCGCATGGGATCATTACCCATGCCGGTAACGGGGAGTATTTTATCGAAATTTGGTAGCAGAGTTGACGAAGATTACAAAACCTTCACTTTTCAAACGGGAATTGATATAAAGGTGGAGATGGGAGAACCGGTGAAATCCGTTTTCAGGGGCAAAGTCCTTTATGCCGACTGGCTAAGGGGATATGGCAACCTTATCATTATAAACCATGGCGATAACTATTATACCCTGTATGCCCATGTGGAAGAAGTTTTTAAAAAAAAAGGGGATGTGGTGGCCGACCGCGAGGTCATTGCCACGACAGGAGATACAGGTGTTGTTCGGGGCGCATTCCTTCATTTTGAAGTCCGACACCATGGAAAACCTGTTGATCCCCTTAAATGGCTGAAAAAAGGAGTATGAGATGAGAATGTGTTTGACAAGGCGGATGTGGAATTGGCTGCCTTTAACTGTCATGGCCCTGATACTGATAGGGGGAGATGGTTTTGTGGGGTCCCTGATGGCACAAAAAGAGCAGACCTATGAGTCGTTGAAGCTTTTTTCCGATGTGCTACAGGAAATAGAGGAAAATTATGTGGATGAGGTGGATGCCGAACAATTGATCCAGGATGCCATCAAGGGCATGGTGGATAATCTGGATCCCCACTCCAATTTCATGCCCCCCGAGGCGTTTGATGAACTCCAGGATGACACCAAGGGAGAGTTTGGTGGCATCGGCATTGTAATTTCCATGAAAAAAGGGATTTTGACGGTGGTTTCCCCCATTGAAGGTACCCCGGCATACAAGGCGGGCATCATGGCCGGGGATATCATTGTAAAGATTGATGATCATGCCACCACGGAGCTTGCCCTGTGGGAATGTGTCAAAAAAATGCGGGGGGCCCGGGGAGAAAGTGTTGTGCTCACCATTCTCCGCCAAGGAGAGCCAGACCCCCTTATCTTTTCATTGGAACGGGATATTATCCCCATGACCAGTGTTCGAAGCACCACCCTCCGGCCGGGATATGGGTATATCTGGGTGACAAATTTCAGAAATAATACCGCCGATGAGATGGTGGATGCATTGACAAAACTGGAATCTGAAGAAGTGCCTTTAAAAGGACTGATCATGGATTTAAGGAATAATCCAGGGGGGCTGTTAAATCAGGCCGTGGCAGTGTCAGATGCTTTTCTTGATAAGGGTGTCATTGTCTCCATAAAAGGTCGACAGGCGGATCACACCGAAATTTTTGAGGCCCGCTCGGGTTCGGTGAAGCGGAACTATCCCATGGTGGTACTGATCAATGGCGGCAGTGCCAGTGCTGCGGAAATCGTGGCAGGAGCCTTGCAGGATCACAAGAGGGCCGTTATTTTGGGAACCACCTCCTTTGGCAAGGGATCAGTTCAGACGGTGAAGCCCCTGAAGGATGGTTTTGGACTCAAGTATACCATTGCCCGATATTATACCCCCAATGGCAGATCCATCCAGGCCCAGGGCATCCGTCCGGACATTGAAGTGGCTTTTCAGAAAATAACGGATGAGGCGGAAAATAAGACAGAAGAGCCGGATGAGAAGAGATCTTCCATGGCCCGAATGCTCCGGGAAAAGGACTTGAAAAATCATCTTGAACCGGAAACCAAGATGCTTGAGAAATCAGGGGATAAGCTCAAGAAAAAAACAGATGGCTTTGCTCCGGGAGGACCTGTTGGGCTTGAAGGGCTTAAACAGGATTCCCAGGTTCAGCAGGCCTTGGCCATCCTCATGGGGTACAGCCTGTTGACCCAGGGAAAGGGAGCCATTGTAACCCCATGAGCATGTACAGACAAAACATAAGGGTAAAAGGGTTCCGGTGAGCCGAAACCTTCAAAAGACAAGGCAAAAAAACGGAAACATATTCTCCCCCTTTGTTGACCTTAAATCAAAAAGCGACTTCCTTTTCCTGGTTGCTCTTGTGTTGTTTACGGTGTTGGCAGCCATGGGGGGGTATGCCTATATGGATCATGGGGATTTGCCAAAGGCACCAGATTTTTTCCACACCACAGCGCTGAATTTAAATGGTCAGTCCCGGCAATATTCCCTGGCCCCGGGGCCCGATGGGTCTCTTGACCTGGGGGCAGACATTCAAAACACGGTGCCATTGAAGGGTCTGGGTCAACAAACTTTGCCGGGGAAGGCAGATCCGATATATCCAGAGGTGCCATTCTCTGAATTAATTAATGAGAAAGCCCTTGAAGAAAGACAGTTTTTCCCCCACACAGACAACAAACTTGGCAATGGTGGTGGACAAGACAATAGTCCACTATATGAGGTGTTTGATAAAAATCCCAGCCCGTCTTTGGGGCGGGGCGATCTCACTGGGCCTGAAGGCAAAGAGGGATTGCCACGGGTGGCCATTATCATTGATGATGTGGGATTTGACAAAGCCATGGCCATGGCGTTTTCCCGGTTGAATCCCCATATCACCATGGCCATATTGCCGGAGTCTCCCTTTGGCAGGGCCATTGCCGATCGACTTTATGTCAGGGACGTTGAGATTATGCTCCACCTGCCCATGGAACCCATGCAGTACCCGGATGTGAATCCGGGGCCCGGGGCACTCATGGCAGATATGCCCCCGGATCTGCTTTTGGAAACCCTGCGAAGAGACCTGGATCGCATACCCTATATAAAGGGGGTGAACAATCACATGGGCTCACGGTTAACCGCCCTGTCTGATCAGATTCGGCAAATATTTACCGTGTTGAAAAAAAGAGATCTTTTTTTCATTGACAGCCTGACGGGCAGGCATTCCGTATGCCGGGATTCTGCCCGGCTGTTTCAGCTTGCCTTTGCCCAGCGGGATGTCTTTCTGGATAATATCCAGGATCAACATTACATCACCGGCCAGATCAACGAGTTGATTCAGATCAGCCAGCGCCATGGATCTGCCATTGGAATCGGGCATCCATATCCTGCAACCCTGAAAACCCTGGCGCTTTTATTACCGGAAATGCAGGAAAAAGTCAGTATTGTAAGGGCCTCTGAACTGGCGGTGACCCAGGATTGATAGAATGCCTGATATGTGTTTTAATCGTTGCTGGAAAAGGTGGCGCAAATGGCTACCCATTCACCTTCTTTCCGAATTTCTGTGACGATAAATCCATTCTGCTGTAGTTTTTCCACAATGGCCCCTTTTTTTTCAGTTATAATGCCCGATAAAATAGCCGTTCCCCCGGGTTTTATACGTTGCTTGATATCTGTAATGATCTCTAAAATGATTTCAGCAATAATGTTGGCCACCACCAGATCAAAGGGGCCGGTTCCCCTGTCCTGGTATTGGCCCAGGGTTGTTTGCTCCAGATGGTAACTCTGTGGGGAAATTTTGTTTTTTTCAAGGTTTTCTCCGGCCACCTGCACCGCCACCTCATCGGTGTCAATGCCTGCCATGGCAGATACCCCCAAAAGGCCGGCAGCGACCATGAGAATGCCTGAACCCGTGCCCACATCCAAAAGGGTTTGGCCTGGCTTAAGGTTTTCTTCAATCATGGCAATGCACATGGCTGTGGTGGGGTGGGTGCCTGTTCCAAAGGCCATGCCCGGGTCAATGTGGATGATGAGGTCATCACCATTGGCCTCAAACTCCCGCCATTCAGGTTTGATGATGATTCGGTCTGTGATGCGGGTGACAAAGAAAAATTCCTTCCAGGATTCAGCCCAATCTTCTTGATCCACCAACTGGGTAGTGATATCCACCTTTATACCGGTGGATAAAAGTTCTCTGGATCGTTGTGCAATGCGGTTCAAAAGTGCCTGGGAGCTATCTGTGTCGGGAATATATCCGGATATGGAATTCTGGGTGGACAAGGGCAGGGCATCGCTGGCAAATCCATCCACAGGCGGTGGCAGGGGGACTTCACACACCACCCCTTTTAATCCAAGGTTTAAAAAAATATCGGTGACCAGCTCTTCTGCCAGTTGGGAATCATCGCCAGTAAAGACGGCTTTTATATGTATCCATTTCATGGTGTTTATTTTCTTTCTTTTATAGGGTGGCCACTTACAAAATGAGTGGGGAGTCTTTAAACTATTTTTTTTTGGCATCCTTCATTTACCCGTTTACACTTGTTGGGCAATAGGCCCATATTTCCGGAATTATTTCCCCCAAAAGTGTAAAGTACTTTGGGGGTGATATGAAGGATGCCTTTTTTTTATGAAAATAAAGTGTCCAAGTGGCCTCAGCAGAGCCCCCCCCGATGGGTAATAGGAACCGGCCAATTGGGCCGTCTACGGTTCCGGCCGGGCCCATTGCCCGTCGGGGGGGGGGGCGGCATGATATCATTTTCAATATTCGTTGTGGGCAGGCCGAGGCCAGAATAATGTCTGTCCTTGGCAGTTATAAAGTATGGGGGTGGTTTTAAGACCGGCTAAGTACCCGAGCATATATTCCTCAAAATAAAACCCAAAAATATCAATGGTATATGGCTATGGAATACCGAAAAACATATGTGTGGGTACTTACTTCTAACTTTTTTAAAATTATTGCGCTATAACTATTTAATAATATAATAAATATTTTTAAGTTAATTTTAGCACTGACTACAAGTGGCCGACGTTAGAACCAAGCCCTAAAGTATAAATAATGTGCTGAATACCACGGATAAAGCATTTTTTTCAATATGGAAATAAGTCATTGTAATTTGGGACGTCCAGAAATGATATATTGTCCAATAGGTATTGGACATGGGCAAACCCAGCAATAAAACCGATTTTAAGAGGTATTTTTTTGTCAAATCCCTATGAATATCTTTATATCTATTACCTGGAGGGCATTCCGTCCTCACTTGCCTTGGCCATGGAAGAGACTACCTTCATTGGCAACTGGGAGGAGGATGGTTTTTCTTTCCTTTTTTTTTCCTATCCCCATGATGACTTGGTGGAAAAAATCATTGCCCGGGAGGAGACTCTGTCCCTCATTGATAAATATGAAATGACAAGTGATGAGTGGCATGGAGATAAAATTGAGTCCTACACCGCCGGAAGCCTGGTGATTTCACCCCCCTGGAAGATTCCCTTTGTTAATCGACCGGATTTGACCCATATTCTGCTGGATCCCGGTGTGGTGTTTGGCACCGGTCGTCACCAGACCACCGAGGATTGTCTGGGATATATGGCGTATCTTTGCCAAAAAGAAAAAATTTCAACGGTGGTGGATATTGGCACCGGAACCGGCATCCTGGCATTGGGAGCTGCGGCATTGGGGTGTGAACGGGTGCTGGCACTGGACTTTAATCTTCTGGCTGTGCGCACCACCCTGAATAATATTAAAATAAATGACTTTCAGGATAAGATTCTGGCCATCCAGGCCCGGGGGGAGGCGTTCATGGATGTGCCAGCCCAGCTTGTGGTGGCAAATATCCATTATGATGTGATGAAAACTTTGATTGAAGCTCCGGAATTTGTGGAAAAACCCTGGCTTATTCTTTCTGGCCTGCTGAAAAGTGAGGCAGATAAGGTGTGTGATCGCCTGAAAGAGAAACCAGTTACCCTGGTGGAGCGTATCAGCCCTGATGGGGTGTGGAACACCCTGCTGATCCAGGGAAACCCTTTGTGACAGTGATTCCTTGATGATCAAGTCTTTTGGTAAATATTCGGCCAGCACCCCATTTTCACTCATTTGGGCCTGCTCACATAGCAATAAGTGCCCGAGCATATATTCCTCAAAATAAAACCCATAAATATCAATGGTATATGTCTCTGGAATACCGAAAAACATATGTGTGGGTACTTAGTATGCTACGCAGTCCTAACTAAACGAATATGGGGCACTGGCCAAACATTTACAGTCCCAACCCGAATATTTACGTCTTTTGGGCTGAATGCCTTTAAACTTGGCTGCTTCACCTGACCGGTGGGTTAAAGTAGCCGTGGATGAGATGGGGAAACCGTTGGGAAAGCTCCTGGATGATAAACCCCATGCCCAGTGCTGGGCTTTTCCCCCCGGCGGTTTCCATGGTTTTAAAATATCCCAGGGGATCATAGTTCAGGTTGCGCCACTGGATCATGTTCACCCGGTGGGTGGATAAAAACCGGTTCAAAGCCTCAAATTCCTCTTCTGAATCTGTGACACCGGGGCAATTAAGGTAATTAATGGAAATAAATTTATCTTTTTGTTCTGCAATCTCAAAGCTTTTTACCACATCTTGGAAGGTATAACTCTTGGGCCTGAAATAGGTAGTGTAACAGGTTTCCCGCACCGAGTTCATGCTCACCCGCAGGGAATCAAGACCTGCGTCAAACAGTTTTTCAAGCTGATGGGGCATGCCAGCGTTGGTGTTCATGTTAATGGTGCCCTGGTCTGTTGTTTCTCTCACCTGACGGATGGCGGGCTCAATGACATGAAAGGCGGTGAGCGGATCTCCTTCACATCCCTGGCCAAAGCTTGCCACGCTTTTTTTAACCTTGGGGATATGCTCAAGACACACCTGGGCAATTTCATGGGGCTCGGGTGTAAAGGAAATTCGATCCTGGCAGGCGGCCAGATTGTCGGTTTTTTGCAGGGAAATACAGCCCATGCAGTTGGCGTTGCAGACCTGGGAGGTGGGTAAGGGCGCCTCAAATCGGCCCAGAAAAAAGTTTTTTGCCGCAGGGCAACTGTAGATTAGTGCGCATTTTTCCAGATGTCGCATGAGGCGGTTATCCGGGTATTTTTTTTGCATGGCTTCAACCCCGGCCACAATTCCCTTGCGGGGCATGAGGCGTAAATCCTGGCGTCTTTCCCGATCCACGCAAATGGCAGCGGATCTGAATCCCCCCTTTCCCCAGCCTGTGGCACCATATGAAAACAGAGGTAAAAGAGCTCCTTTTACGGCACTTTCATAGGCAGCAACATATCGGTTCACATATCCTGGAGAGTTAAATACCGACACCGCATGGATGGGTTCTTCAGGGTTGTAGGGGTTTGTTTTAAGGGTTTCAAAACAGAATTTGTCAAAATTAAACACCAGGGGAAATCTATCTGGCAGCATCATCATTTCACTGCCATAGGGCATTTCTATGGTCTCTCCCTGGGTGAGAAGCACGGGTTGATCTCCGGCCATGGCCGCTGCGCCAAAGCCTTCCAGTTCAAAGATTTCCCCCTCTTTGTTGGCCACCACCGGTGCCAGAGGTGTTTTGTTCATGGTTTTATGTTTATGGGTGCGTGGCTTTGATTTTTTCATGGTTTTATCCCTGTTAAACGGTTTCACTGGACTGGATGTGTGCGGCCTTTTTGATAGCGAAAGAGTGTCATCCCTTGGAGCAAGGGGGTTATAACAGAAAATCAAGGCCATGTCATTATTTACAGGCTCTCCTTTGAATGTTAAAAAGAAAGCCAAAAAAACGTATGATCCAAGAATTTTTATATAACTGCCACGGGCAGACCGTATTCTGGCCCCGGCCTACCCACAACGAAGCATGAAAGTCCGTCAGATTTGCCAGGACTTTCTTATAAACCCACATGTCCTGATGGACACAACGAATATTGGGTCGTAGACGCGGAGCCAAATGGCTGTATGCCGCCCCCGGGGAGGGGTAATGGAAGCGACCCGGAACTGTTAGACAGCCCAATTGGTCTGTTCCATTACCCCTCCCCGGGGGCTCTGCCTTAGGTAACCTTGGAGGCTACCTTTTCATATAAAAACATACATGGCTGTAAGACCAGCCACAACGAAAAACGAAAATCCTTTAATTTTAGCACGTTGCTGAGACTTTCATATAAAAAAAAGGTAATGCTATGACATCCCAAGTACACCACTTCACGGCCCAGGTTTATTATGAAGACACCGATCATTCTGGCGTGGTCTACCATGCCAACTATCTTAAATATTTTGAAAGGGCCAGGGAAGATG
>CAYSSE010000053.1:0-19991 GCA_964433355.1 uncultured Desulfocicer sp. | reverse complement strand
TAAAAAACTCTTTTTTTTCAGGTGCAAGCACTTCTGCCATTGTGGATTCTCCCCCTATTCTTAAGTGAGGACCGTGGATATACCGCCTTTGACCCATTGCCACAACATCAAAAATAATATTTTAAACCCCCCACCATTTTGGAAGGATAAAATTTTTGATATTCCTGTTCAAAAACAAATCAGGGTATATTTCCAGGGGCCTTTTGCGTCTATTTTTCTTTCGAATATTACCAGCAACATTTTGCCCATCATGTAATAATATACCACAAATTCGCACCCACGGCAAATACAAAACAGCAATTCTAATCTTGGGTCAAAATCCATGTGGAGCACTTGGTTTTTATTGAAGGATTAGTTAAACAAAGGAGGGGAGTATTCAACAGCAAAAGACACAATAATACGATTTTAAAATTGACAAAGGATTGGTATTATCCTTTATTAATGAGGTTCATGGCCGAGGAGACCCCTGTTTCGATGAGGGTCACACAGGCATCTGCCCCTGCTGCCACGACATCGTCAAGTTGTTTTATTTCGTCCGGGGTAAATTTTCCCAACACATGGCCCACCGCTCCAGATTCCTGCCGGGGCCTGCCAACCCCCACCCGAACACGATTAAAGGCCTTGTTGCCGCCAAAGGCATCAATAATGGAACGAATCCCATTATGGCCCCCGTGTCCCCGGTTATAGGCCACACGGATGCGCCCAAAGGGAAGGTCAAGGTCATCATGGACAACAATAATGTCAGAAAGTTGAATTTTAAAATAGGAGGAGAGTTTCTGGATGGGAAAGCCACTTCGGTTCATGTAGGACTGGGGTTTGAGCAAAATAATTTGCCGTTGATGAAAAACACCCTTGGCACACTGGGCTTCGAAGCGGGCATTTTTAAAGCCCAGGTTAGCCTGGGAGGCAAGGGCCTCAAGGATGAGAAAACCAATATTATGACGGGTTCGGACATATTCCCTGCCGGGATTGCCCAAACCCACCACCATAACACCACTATTTTGAGACATGGATAAATCGTCCTGAAAAATCTAAGGTAATCAATATTATTTATCTTTTTCTTCCTGTTTCACAAAGGTAATTTCACTGAAAAAAAATTTCAGCCAGCGCTACCCTCTCCACAGGCTTAAGATCCGGTGGGACTCACCGTACATTTTTTATTCTATAACTGCCACGGGCAGACCATATTCTGGCCTCGCCTGGCCACAACGAAGCATAAAAGAATATTAGAGACGTCTACTCTTTCATAAGTAGCCACACATATGTTTTTCGGTATCCTACAGACATATATCATTGATATTTATAGGTTTTGTTTTGAGGAATATATGCCCGGGTACTTATAAATAATATTTACCCTTAAGATAGGCTTACTCGCTCACCGATGCTTCTTCAGCATCAGCATCAGCGTCAACGTCAACGTCAATGTCCAGATCTTCATCATCTTCGGTGGCTTCCTCTTCAGCTGCAGTGGGCGGTACCACAGTGAGAACCGTAAAATTCACCTCATGGGGGATTTCAACATCCGGACCCAGATCAATGGATTCCACATGAACAGAATCACCGATTTCAAGTTCTGAGATATCAATGACAATACTATCAGGCGTATCAGCAGGTCGACAGATCACATCCAGCTCACGCCGGATTACCTGAACCATACCACCCTCTTGCTCGCCCTTGCTTTCTCCACTGGTTTCCACGGGGACGGTAACGGTGATTGTGTTATCAAGGTTGATCTCCTGAAAGTCCGCATGAAGATAATTCAGGCGAAAAGTATCCATCTGAAAATCTTTGAGCATCACGGTGCGTGAATCCTTAGAATCACCTTCCACAACCAGTTTCATGAAGATACCGCTTGTCCCGTTTTTTCTGATAATTTCAGAAAAAGCATAGGTAGGAACGGAAACCGGTACTGGCTCGGTCTCAGGTCCATAAATAACCGCTGGTAACAGCTCGTTTTTTCTAAGGGCACGGGCAGCACTCTTTCCACTGCCCGATCTTATTGATCCTGTTAAATCTATTAGTTCCAAAAGTTTGTTCCTCCGTATCTGTGCCGTTGCACAGATCTGTCATATTATTTTCTATACAAAAAGAGAATTTACAGAATCTCCCCTGTAACTTCGAAGAATGGCTTCACTGACAAGTTTTGAGATGGAAACCTGGGTGATCTTTTCACAGTTTGAAGCTGCCTCGGATAACGGAATGGTATCGGTGACCATAAGGCTTTCCAGAGAAGAATTAGTTATCCGATCCACAGCAGGTCCAGACAAAACCGCATGGGTGCAGCAGGCATGAACCGCCTTTGCCCCTTTTTCTTCAATAATGCCCGCAGCCTCTGTAAGGGTTCCTGCCGTATCCACCATATCATCCAAGATAAGGGCCGTTTTACCCTTTACATCTCCAATAATAGCCATGGCTTTGGCTTGATTGGGGGCACTTCGTCGTTTATCAACAATGGCAAGGCCAGCATGAAGTCTTTTGGCAAAGGCCCGGGCCCGTTCCACACCTCCGGCATCGGGGGAGACCACGACAAGATCACCGGAAAAATTGGCTTTGATATGATCCAGAATAACAGGTGCCGCGTAGAGATTATCCACGGGAATATCAAAAAAACCCTGAATTTGACCCGCATGAAGATCCAGGGTAATGACTCTGTGAGCCCCGGTCTGGGTCAGGAGATCGGCAATCAGCTTTGCACTGATGGGAACCCTGGGAGCTACTTTTTTATCCTGCCGGGAATACCCAAAGTAGGGAATAACCGCCGTGATATAGCTGGCAGAGGAGCGTTTTAGCGCATCAATCATGAGCAAAAGCTCAAAAATATTATCATTTACCGGAGCGCAGGTGGATTGTATAACAAAAACCTCCTGGCGCCTGACGTTTTCCTGAATTTCCACCTGAATCTCACCGTCACTGAACCGATCTATCTTTGCTCTGCCAAGGTGCAGCGAAAGATAATCAGAAATGCTTTGGGCAAGGGCTTTATTGGAATTTCCCGAGAAAACCGACATACCATTCATATAAATTCTCTTCTTCGCAAATCTTAAATTTTTAAAAAGTGGCTGGGGCGGGAGGATTCGAACCTCCGAATGCAGGAATCAAAATCCTGTGTCTTACCACTTGACGACGCCCCATGAATGCGTCATAAAAAAGAAGTTAGAAAAACGCGCTTATTTGCATCACCATGCCATCTCCGGGACAGCATGTCAAAAGCGCACTCTGCCTGTCCATCTTCCCAGAACAGCACAAAAAAAGTGGCCCCACTTCCTGTCATCATAACCTTTTGGGTTAGTAGACTGGCCATCTCCATTTTAAATGCCTGGATCTCTGGGTACAACTCACACGCAGATTTTTCAAGATCATTGTGTAACTCCACGTTGATGTTCAGCACCCGGTTCTCCTCACACGCAATAATCAGAGCATTATTATTAGATTTGTGCTCTGTTGTCAATGCTAATTTGATATTTTTATAGACCTTGGCGGTTGATGCCGATATCCCGGGACTGGCCAGTAATATTTTACAGGGACGTTTCAGTAGACAGGGGGTCAAGACTTCCCCCACTCCCCGGGCCAGGGCTGCCCCCCCCCGAATAAAGAAAGGAACATCCGCCCCCAGACGCAACCCCATCTCCATGAGTGCCGAGACGGAGAATGGAGATTCAAACCGCTGGTTCAATGCCTTTAAAACCGTGGCAGCATTACTGCTGCCCCCCCCGAGCCCTCCCCCCACAGGGATCTGTTTATCAATGACGATGGCAACCCCCCCGGGCACATGGGCCACCCCCCTTTTACGGGCAAGCGTCTCCCAGAAAATGGTGGCTGCCCTGTGGGCAAGGTTGGTTTCATCCTCGGGTACCTGGGGATGGCTGCATGACACAGAAATATCCGACGCATGGAAATCCAGGCTCATCCAATCACACAAATCCACACAGGCCATAACTGTTTCCAGGTCATGATAACCGTTATCTCGCCTGCCGGTGACATGAAGAAAAAGATTAATTTTTGCCGGAGAGGAGACCTGCATTAACACCTCTTGGCTTTTACATAGGCAATCTGCAATTCATGGAGAAGGCTGTTGATGAGATGAGCCTCTTCGGAATCCAGATTTCCCTTGGTCTTTTTCTGGAGAACATCAATGATATCAACCGTCTGCCGGGCCACATCCAAATTTTTAGTTCGGGCACCCGTGGCCGGATCTGGCATCTCCCCCATCTGCACCAGGGCCGTTGAATATAAAGAGACAATAAGGGTTGAAAAATCCGCCTGGGGAAGACCCTTTGGTGGCGGACAGGGGCCTTTGTTTCCGTCACATTCGTTCATACTGAATCCATTACCTTGTGCCATAATCTCCATCTCCTTATTATTTAAGTTTTAAGTAGCTCCCTGGGCCCACACCACATTGGTTCTGATTCCGGCAATGGATGCCAGATGGCCATCCAGCATCAAGTGTTCTACCCTGGTAAAAATCCCTTTGTAAGAGAGTTCCAAATGCAGGGAGTCGACAACATCCACCACCGACACATCGCTTAACCCGCTCAATCCCACCCCATGGAGTTTTAACACTGCTTCTTTGGCCGTAAAACACCGAAAAAAAACAATCTCCCCCGGGGGGGCACGAAAAAGCCCCGCCTCCTGTTCAGAACAAATTCGACCAAACAACCTGGAAGAGACAGGCTTTATCAGCTCAATATCTATTCCAACCGAATACAAAGATGCCACCCCGGCCACATAAAGCGGCTTGTGGGTGAGGGACCAGTGAACATCTCGCCAGGGAAGGGGCTGACCCCGATTTCCCTTTGGAAATTCCTTGATGGTGACACCTGTCTGTCTGGCTGAAAGAGAAACACTCTCCCGGGCCAGCATCCCAAGGGCTTTCACTCGTTGGGGGGGGGGCAGCTCCCAGATGTGTTCCGGCACCTTCAGTACCACTGGAAAAAGAGAAGATGTCAAATCAGAAGATGGAGAGTGGGTACCCCGAAGAATCATCGTCACTCCAGTGAGATAAGTGGGGGAGCAAGGGTAATAATAATATCAGCCACCGTGGTGCCTTCTCCCCTGGCATGGACAAAGAGGGGGTTGATGTCCAATTCCTTTATTTCAGGATAATTTTTCACCATGGCACTGAGGCTCACCTTGTCCTTCTGGCGGAAAGATCAATCACGACAATGGATTCAGGTGAAAATATGGCATCAAGCCTGTCCATTTAAATTTCCATGGCTTAAGTATTAACAGTACCCATCACTTTTTCCATCATCTGCTTCACAGCCATGACCCCAAGGGAATCATCGGGCAATTCCAGAAGGGATTTTCGCTCCATATCAAACTCGAGCAATGCATCATCATTGGGAATGGTGCCAACGATGGGAATGCCAATCTTCTCCACCTCTTCCAGAAAAACATCTCCCAGGGTTTCCGGTGCCCGGTTCACCACCAACCCCACGCTCCCCACCGTGAGCTTGAGATCATCCAACATTGAAGCGATGCGGCCCACGGCCCTAAGTCCCCGCAGGGCATAATCCGTCACCAGAAGCAGCATATCCACCTTGCCACTGGTGCGGCGACTCAGATGTTCCATGCCCGCTTCATTGTCCACCAAAAGGTATTTATAACTTTTTTCCAGCTCTTCTGAAAACCGGTTCAGGATATTGTTCACCATGCAATAACATCCTTGACCTTCCTGGCGACCCATGACCAGAAGATCAAAGTCTTTGTTCTCAATGAGTACCTGGTTCATGAGCATCTCAAGATAGACAATTTTATCCATACCCGAGGGAACCCCCTGGGGATCTTTCATAAAATTTTCCCGGATATCTCCCACGGTTTTTTCAACATTCAGGCCCAGGGTTTCCCCCAGATTGGAGTTGGGGTCTGCGTCCACGGCAAGCACCGGGGAGCACTTATTTGTTGACAGATACCTCAGTACAAGTGATGCCACAGTGGTTTTTCCCACCCCACCCTTTCCAGCCAATGCAATAACTTTACCCATGTTCACTCCCAAAAAATAATATTATTAAGAAAGATTAAGGAACTTAATCACAATAACTGCCACTTCAAAACACAAAATTGCGATTCTTGGGGCATGGGGTATTCAAATTTACCCATATTGTGATAAAGCCCAATTACCCGTATCGGTTGCAATAATATATAAGGACTAATTCAACCAAAAGCAAAGTTTTTCTCACCCCTTCTGGTTCTCTATCCAAATTTTTGCTCCCCGGCAGCGATTACAGCCCGATGAAAAGGTCAACTTTTTGTTGCACATTTTCTCAAAAAAGATATGATTCCCTCCATAAAAAAAGAATATTCAGTATTCGACATTAACTGATTGACATTTCTTCACAACATTCTCTTATTTTTTGGGAATCTTTTCAAAAAAGTATAGGATAAAAAACATGGGCAATACCGCACAAGACATCTTAAGAAAAATTAATTATATTGAAGCTGATATAAACATTCAAAAACAAATTTTATTTTCCATCCCTTCGGCGGAAAAAAAAGAGATGGAAAAGGTACTCAAGGTCATTGCAGGGCAAAAAGAAGAGATCAGTGCTTTGAGGCAGGAAATGAAAGCAGCAGCCCCCGAAGAGTATGCAAGAATCCTCATTTTTGAAGAATCTGCCCAAAAATTCAAAGATCTTGCAGCAAAAAAACAATTCAAAGAGATCTCCACCTTTGACGGTACCACGCCTTGTACCATTTCCCTGAAAGATGGCACAAAGATGGATTGTCTGGTCAAGGCAAAGGACGAGGCAGGGGATTGGACTGCCATGACCCTGGATGGCTCTATCCAAACCTTTCCCGCTGATACGATTGCCTGATTTTCATATAAACGGTCATGTCCTGCTGAACACAACGAATATTGGGTCGTAGACGCGGAGCCAAATGGCTGTATGCCGCCCCCGGGGAGGGGTAATGGAAGCGACCCGGAACTGTTAGACAGCCCAATTGGTCTGTTCCATTACCCCTCCCCGGGGGCTCTGCTGAGGTTGCCCGGAAGTTTTATTTTCTAATAAACTGCCACGGGCAGACCGTATTCTGGCCTCGGCCTGCCCACAACGAAGATTGAAAGAGTGTTAGATAGATCTACTCTTTCATATAAAAAAAAGGCCGGAGGAAAATTCCCCCGGCCTTTATATTCATACAAATTCTTCCCTTAAAAATGGGGAATGGTACCTTTACTTCATACTTAGCTGTGCAGATTTCAAAGTGTTTTTCATGAGCATGGCAATGGTCATGGGTCCAACACCGCCGGGTACCGGGGTAATCTTTCCGGCAATTTCCTTTGCCTTTTCAAAATCCACATCACCCTTGAGAATGGCTTTACCAGTGGCTTCGTTCATGCCCACACGGTTAACCCCTACATCAATAACTGTGGAACCGGGTTTAATCCACTCAGGTTTCACCAGATCGGGAACGCCTGCTGCCACGATAAGGATATCAGCCCGTTTACAATGGGCGGCCAGATCTTTGGTTCGGGTATGAACGATGGTAACCGTGGCGTTGGCACCCACACCCTTCTGGGCCATCATCATGGCAATGGGTTTTCCAACGATATTGGAACGACCCACAACAACCACCTCGGCACCGGAGGTTTCTGTGCCGGAGCGTACGATCATTTCCTGGATACCCGCAGGGGTACAGGGCAAAAATTTTGCTTCGTCACCGCCGATCATCAGGCGACCTACGTTCACAGGATGGAATGCATCCACGTCCTTATCAGGATCAATGGCATTCAATACTTTCTTGTCATCAATGTGTTTGGGAAGGGGAAGCTGAACCAGGATACCATGAATTTCAGGATCCTTGTTATACTTGTCGATGAGGGCAAGAAGCGCTTCTTCTGATATATCAACTGGCTGATCATCCTGGATCTCTTTAAATCCAACACTGAGGGCAGTTTTTACTTTAAGGGTCACATAGCTGATGGATGCAGGGCTGGAACCCACAAGAATCGTTACCAGTCCAGGCACCTTTCCATATTTAGCCTTCATCTCTTCAACATCTGCTTTTACTTCCGCAAGAATATCCTTGCGAATATTGGTACCACTAATAATTTCTGCTGTCATTTTTCTATATTTCTCCTGATTTTTGTAAAAATATGAATCAGTCCCCACCCTCCATAATGACAATAACGCTTCATTCCCCCAGCCACCAGGCCGGGGAAGTAAAGCATTATTGAAAATACGCCATTAATGGGCAGATATTGGTATCCTTGATTTTTCAATCCAAAACGTCCTGGAGCAATAACCCCATTTTAGAGAATCATTCCTCCAAAAGCACAAAGAACTTTCGGGCTGATAATTCGAACTATAGATAGTTTCATATGGGTTCATACTATGCCGAGTCAAAGTTGTTTATAATATCAGCAGGTTATATTTAAATACATATATGAAATCAAATGAACGGCACTATAATTGCAAGGATAGCCATATATTTAATTAAATCTTAGAATACACCTTCAACTTTACCGGTTTCCACATCCACGTCAACACGTTTGAAAGCGGGGTTGGAACCTGTTCCTGGCATGAGGCTGATGGTTCCTGCCACAGGAACGATGAATCCGGCACCACCATAGGTGAGAACTTCTCGGATATTGAGTCTCCAGTTTGTGGGAACACCCTTGAGAGCAGGATTATCAGACAAAGACAAATGGGTCTTCACCATGCACATACCAAGCTTGGCAAGTTCGGGATCTGCCTGGATTCTGGCAATGGCGGAATTTGCCTCGTTGGAGTAGTCAACACCATCGGCACCATACACTTCCTTGGCAATGAGCTCAATTCTCTCTTTGATGGGCATGTCAAGCTCATAGAGGAACTTGAATTCTGTTTTCTCTTCACAAGCTTCAACAACAACGTTTGCAAACTCAATGGCACCGTCTCCGCCCTGCTCCCAGTGACGGGCAAGTGCAACTCGGGCACCCTCAGCCTCAGAAAGCTCACGAACTTTGGCAATCTCAGCATCGGTGTCAGTGTAAAAGGCATTAATGCAGACAACAGGGCTGATACCAGCTTTTCTGACGTTTCTGATGTGATGAATAAGGTTCTCACATCCCTTGGCAACCCAATCCACATTCTCTGAAGCATACTCTTCAGGCATGGGTTTACCAGGAACTGGAACCGGGGCTCCACCGTGGCACTTAAGGGCACGGATGGTGGCAACAACAACAGCACAATCAGGCACGAGACCAGAAAAACGGCATTTGAGGTTCCAGAATTTCTCAAATCCAATGTCCGCACCAAATCCAGATTCTGTGACATGATAATCGGCAAGTTTTAGGCCGACCCTGTCAGCAATGATGGAACTTTGACCAATGGCAATGTTGGCAAAAGGACCCGCATGAACAAGAACGGGCTGGCCTTCCAGGGACTGAATAAGGGAAGGATTCAGGGCATCAACCATCCACGCGGTCATGGCACCTGCCACCTGAAGATCCTCGGTGGTAACTGCTTTGCCTTTCTTGGTGTAGGCAACAACAATCTTGCCCATTCTTTCACGCATGTCCTTGAGATCCCTGGCAACGGCCAGAATGGCCATAACCTCGGAGGAGACGGCAATACCGAACTTTGATTTCATCATGAAACCGTCGGATTTACCATTAACGCCGTCGATGCCGATGATGATATTTCTCAGAGCCTGACAGCAAAAATCCATGATCCAGCCCATCTCAACCCGTGTGGGATCAATGTCAATACGCTTCATGCCGGAAAGTCTTTCCAACTGCTCGTCGGTGTAGTTTCTCTCGTGTTGCAAACGGGATGTCAGCGCAACCATGGCAAGGTTATGGGCGTTCATGATAGCATTAATATCACCGGTGAATCCCAGAGAAAAGGGAGTCAGGGGAATACACTGTGCCAAACCACCGCCTGCCGCAGAACCCTTAATATTCATGGTGGGTCCACCTGAAGGCTGACGAATGGCAGCGGAAACATTTTTACCAATTTTACCAAGGCCCTGAACAAGACCCATGGAACAGGTTGATTTCCCTTCACCAAGGGGGGTGGGAGTAATGGCGGTTACATCAATGTACTTTCCATCGGGTTTGTCTTTAAGACGCTCAAGTACTGCACGGAAATCAATTTTGGCGATGTAATGACCCTGGGGAAGCAATTCCTCTTTGGTCAGACCAAGTTTTTCACCAATTTCATAAATGGTCAGCATGTCTTTTTCTGCATCCTGGGCAATTTCCCAGTCAGCATGTTTGGTTGGATCCAATGCCATGGTAAAACTCCTTTTTAATATTTGGGCTCAGGGGATGAGCCGTTCAGTTTTCTATACAAACCAAGGTGACAAGATTACCTGCCACAACTATTTAAATTATCATGAATTTTAGATAATCATTTTTTTTAAAGCTATTGTCTGGAAACTTTTAGGGTCAGGTATTCATCTGCTTAAGACTTTAAGAACCCGTCCGTTATAAGTTCTCATAACCTATTGAATTTAATAGTAGAGATACAATCAAAATAAAAAATTACGTTCTAATAATTTTAATGGGTTATACAAAAATGGCTTAACAAACCCAGAGAACTTACAAATCACGAGTTAAGAATAAACGGTTCTAATATGAACAGAACCAAATTACCATCACAATAGTTTATCGGGAATAATCTTATAATGTGCATTACTCGTCAAGAACTATTTGCACATTTGCCAAAAAAACATTCTCTATTTTTCATTTACAGCCTGGGTTTTTATGCAAAAAAACGAGAATGTTGACAGTGAATGACATTCATTTACTAATTATATCAAACATTTTTAAAAATATCTAAAATTTTCTTTATTTTTGACTTTGTATTTTTTTTGATCTCCCATCTATTGACAAAACCTGTCCCTGGATGTAAATCATGTATGTTAGTTTTTGTGGCATAATTCAATTAAACATGCAATATGACATGTAATAAAGGTGGATGGTGGGCCATAAATTAATTCAAAAACTTCAGAGACAATGCAACTTGAAAGGTGTTTCTACAACATGTTTCCCCATTGCACTCACATTTTTTTTATCCCCTTTCCACACCTACCCTCCCCCCCTGTTTCTTCCATTCATAATGTATGATTGTTGCCCCATTGATCATACTATCCATAATCAACCCGCAACCAATAACTATAAACTTATAAGGAGGTAAGAGTGGGATTTGAACTTACAAAAGAATCCTATGCTGGCGGAATTAAAGCAATCACCATTGGAAAAGGTGATAACGCATTAACCATCGGCGGCCAGACATGTTATCCTTTTTACCAGTTTGAAGGCAAAATGCCCGGCAAACCCATTGTTGCCATGGAAATCTGGGACATTAAGCCCGAAGAGTGGCCAGCAGCAGCCATGGCTCCATTTAAAGATGTCCTTGGTGATCCGGCGGCATGGGCAAAAAAATGCATTGACGACTTTGGTGCACAACTTATTGTTCTTCAGCTAAAAAGCATTGATCCCAATGATAAGGATGCAAGTCCTGCCGACGCTGCTGCCATCGTAAAAAAAGTGGTGGATGCCATTGATGTCCCCTTGATCGTATGGGGCTGTGCATCGCCTGCCAAGGATGAAGAAGTTCTTAAGGCAGTGGCAGAAGCGTGCCAGGGAGAAAATCTGATCCTGGGCCCTGTGGAAGAAAAAAATCATAAGGGTATTGGTGCAGCGGCCATGGGCTACGGTCATGCCATTATCTCTTCATCTCCCATTGATGTAAACCTGGCAAAACAGGTCAACATTCTTCTTGAAAACCTGGGTGTACCCCTGGACAAAGTTATTGTAGACCCCACCACTGGTGGATTGGGATACGGTCTTGAGTATTCCTACTCCGTCATGGAGCGCCTGAGCATGGCAGCCATGGCCCAGGGTGATGATAAACTACAAAATCCCATGATCAACAACCTGGCCAATGAAGTCTGGAAATGTAAAGAGGCCAAACTGACCGCTGAAGAGGCTCCTGAACTGGGTGATCCTGAACGTCGGGGTATCCTCATGGAGGCTGTGGGTGCTGTTTCTTATTTCATGGCTGGCTCCGACATCATGATCATGCGGCATCCCGAAGCCATCAAGCTTGCCAAAGCCTTTGTGGATCTCATCTGCGACGGTGGCTCAGCCCTTGATGTTTCCCCCATCACAAAACAACTTGATGATGTGGAAATAGACTTTACAGCCTTTGCACCCGCACCAGATCTCACCATTGAAGAAGAGAAAAAAGCGGCTGCACCCAAAGCTGCGGCTGCCAAACCAGCAGCAGAGGCAGCGGCTGCACCAAAAGCTGCGGCTCCAAAAGCTGCGGCCCCCAAGGCTGAGCCTGTGAAGGAAGCAGCCCCTGCTGTGGATGCCAAGGCCGATGCAGAAGCCCAAGCCAAGGCAAAAGCAGATATAGAAGCAAAAGCCAAGGCAGATGCAGAAGCAAAGGTAAAAGCCGATGCAGATGCCAAAGCAAAGGCCGCCGCAGATGCCAAGGCAAAGGTAGAGGCAGAAGCAAAGGCCAAGGCCGATGCAGAGGCCAAGGCAGTCGCAGAAGAAGTTGCCAAGCGTAAAGCCGAAGAAGATGCCATCAGAGAACAAAGGGCAAAAGAGCAGGAAGAAAGAGACGCCAAGGCTGGCGCACCCAAGGATAAAAAAGTATCAATGACAGCATCCAAAACCCAAAGATCCGCATTGTCTAAATTCAAAAATATTAGAAGATAATGCAATCTGCTGGTAAGTGAAATACATTTTTTTCAAACATGTTGTTTAAAATCTAAACCATGTTGAAAAAAGACTGAATGCTTCATCCGTTAGTTAAGGGTTAATTAAATAATATGAGGAGGAACCTCACGTGGCAGAAGACAAAAAAAAAGCGGTAAAAGCGCCAAAATTAGCTGATCCAATTGCATCATCCATTGATGTAGCGTCACAGGAGATGATAGCCCGATCCCATGAACTCGGAGTTGAAACAATTTTCGACAGAGCTCTTACCATGAAACAATGTGCCATTGGAATTCAAGGCACCTGCTGTAAAAATTGTTCCATGGGTCCATGCCGTCTCCCCCTTCCCAAAGCAGGGATTGAAGGAGAAGACACCAGACAAGGTCTTTGCGGTGCAACCGCTAACACCATCGCAGCAAGAAACTTTATCCGAATGATAGCCGGTGGTGCATCCGCCCATTCCGATCATGGAAGAGGCGTTGCCGAAGTATTTCTGGCTGTGGCAAAGAAAGAAACCGATGCCTACCAGATTAAAGATTTCGACAAACTTCTTGAAGTGGCTGGATATCTTGGCGTTGCCACCACTGTGGAAGTGGACGGAGAAGAGCTTGACAGAGATATGGATGAAATCGCCCTTGAGACGGCAGAAATTGCCCTGGGCGAATGGGGCAAAGCAGAAGGAAACATCCTCAGCCTCAAAAAGGCACCCAAAGCTCGTTATGAACTCTGGAAAAAAATGGGTGTGCTCCCCAGAAACATCGACAGAGAAGTTGTTGAAATCATGCACCGTACCCACATGGGCGTTGACATGGATTACAAGAACCTCATGAAACAAGGCACAAGAGCAGCTCTGGCAGATGGATGGGGTGGCTCCATGCTGGCAACAGATCTCCAGGACATTCTCTTTGGCACCCCCTATCCGCTCCAATCAGAAGCCAACCTGGGCGTCATGAAAGAAGATCATGTAAATGTCATTATCCACGGGCATGAACCTATCATGGCAGAGATTCTCGTAGCTGTGGCCCAGAGAGAGGATATGATTGAGTATGCCAAATCAAAGGGTGCAAAGGGTATCCAGCTTTCAGGTATCTGCTGTACAGCCAATGAAATTCTCCAGCGCCATGGCGTACCTCTTTGCGGTAATTTTCTGCAACAAGAGCTTGCCATTATAACCGGTGCCTGTGATGCCATGGTAGTAGATATCCAGTGCATCATGCAGAGCATTGGAAATGTGGCAAAATGCTTCCATACAAAGGTTATTACCACCCACAAAATAGCCCAGCATGAAGGCGAGAATGTTATTCATATTGAGTTTGACGAACACCATGCATTAGAAGATGCCGAGCGGATTCTCAAGATGGCCATCGACAACTTTGAAAATCGTGGTGCAGAAGTCATGATTCCACAACACAAACAACCGGTCATTGCCGGATTTGGTGTTGAATCCATTCAATATCACCTTGGGGGATCATTCCGAGGAACCTACTACACCCTCAACGACAACATCATCAACGGACGTATCCGGGGTATTGCCGGTGTTGTAGGATGTAACAACGCACGAACAAAACATAACCGTGATCACATTGCCATTTGTAAAGAGCTGATCAAAAATGATGTCATTGTTCTCACCACCGGATGTACCGCCATCGCATGTGCCACTGAAGGACTGCTTGTGCCCGAGGCGGCACCTATTTATGCAGGGGCCGGTCTTGCCGAAGTCTGCGAAACAGTGGGTATTCCTCCCATTCTTCACTTAGGCTCTTGTGTTGACAACAGCCGGATTCTTCTGGCTGCAACAGAGGTTGTTAAGGCAGGTGGACTGGGCAATGATATCAGTGATCTCCCTGTGGCAGGAAGTGCACCTGAGTGGATGAGTGAGAAAGCGATTTCCATTGGTCATTACTTTGTTGCATCCGGTGTTTATACGGTGTTTAGTAACCTGCCCATCACGGGTGCGCCGGTATTCAGCAATTACATCTGTAAAGAATTTGAAGACCTTTACGGTGGCATGTGGGATATGGAAGAAGATCCCATCAAACATGCCTGGAAAATGATTAACCATATCGATAAAAAACGTAAAGAACTTGGAATTGATAAGGCAAGGGAAAGGGTTCTCATGGATATGGCTGATCGTCAGGCACTTGAGGCGTAATCCATACAGAGTATTAACCATTTCGTTATTAACATAAGCTAAATCCTCAACGAAGGAGGAAAACATGTCAAAATTAATAGCCTTTGCTGCTATTCAGGGTGGATATAAAGTCGTTTCAGAAGTTGAAGGTATTTACAAGAAGGCATTGCATACCTACAATGCCGATACAAAGGTTGAATTTCCCAACACCGGTTATTTCCTGCCGGTTATTTACTCATTAACGGGAATAAAGGTGCAGACGCTGGAAGATATCCAGGAACCACTGGATCTTGCCAGAAGCCTTTTGCCAAACCATGTGAAAAGCAAGAATCATCTTCCCTATCTTGGACCCCTTCTGGATGCCGGTATGGCGGGTATTATTGCCTATGAAATCAAAGAGGCCTTAAGAAGTGTTACACATCCTGATTTCTACTATCCCCATGAAGATCCAGATCTGGATGCCGGTAAAATTTGGACTGGCCCTGCCGATGATACCATCCTTAGAAAAAGGGGTGTTGAATTTGTGGATGGCTCTGCCCCCGGGTTTGCCGCCATCGTGGGTGCTGCCCCCACTCCTGAAATTGCCAAGATGATCGTGGAAGACTACCAGAAGAAGAGCCTTTATATTTTCTGCGCTGCCAACCACAACGGCCAGACGGTGATTGAGCAGCTCATTGAAGCCGGTGTTCAGGTAGGCTGGAATACCCGTATCGTTCCCTTTGGTCCGGATATCTCTTCTGCCGTATTTGCCCTTGGTTTTGCCAACAGGGCCGCCATGGCATTTGGTGGCGTTCAGCCCGGAGATTACCGAAAGATCCTGATGTACAACAAAGAGAGAATTTTTGCCTTTGTGAACGCACTGGGCGATATCGGTACTGAATGGGGTGTGGCAGCAGCTGGTTGTGTTAACTGGGGTTTCCCAACTCTGGCTGACACTGACATTCCGGAAATTCTGCCCACGGGTATCTGTACCTATGAGCATGTGGTTACCAACGTTCCCCATAGCGAGATGTGTCAGAAGTCCATTGAAACCCGTGGTCTCAAGGTTAATGTCACGGAAATTGACATTCCCATGTCATTTGGTCCGGCTTTTGAGGGCGAGCGGGTTCGTGGCGCTGATCTCCATGTCCAGTGCGGTGGGGGTAAAACCCAGTGCACCGAGCTTGTGAAAAAAGCAGAGATGAACGAGATTGAGGACGGCAAGGTTATCCTCGAAGGTCCGGATGTCATGGATCTTAAAGAAGGCGAAACCTTTCCCCTTGGTATCTATGTTCAGATTGCCGGTCGTGAGTTCCAGGATGATTTTGAACCCATCATGGAGCGTCAAATCCATCACTTGGTGAACTATATCCAGGGCATCATGCACATTGGACAGCGGGATATTTCCTGGGTTCGGGTCTCCAAGGCCGCCATGGCAAAAGGCTTCAGCCTGAAACATATCGGTACTGTGCTCTATGCCAAGTTCCACCAGGATTTCCAGAAAATTGTGGACAAGGTTCAAGTCACCCTGTACACAAAAAAAGAGGATGTGGATAAAATGACGGCCACGGCAAGAGAGAACTACCTTGCCCGTGACTCCCGCGTTGACAATATGACCGACGAGGATGTAGAAACCTTCTACTCTTGTACTCTTTGCCAGTCCTTTGCTCCCAACCATGTGTGCTCCGTAAGTCCTGAAAGAACCGGACTCTGTGGCGCCTACAACTGGATGGATTGTAGGGCCGCCTTTGAGATCAATCCCACAGGTCCCAACCAGCCCATTGAAAAGGGTGAATGCATTGATCCCAAACTGGGTCAGTGGAAGGGTGTCAATGAATTTGTCAACAAGGCATCCAGGGGTGCGGTTACCCATTACAACTTCTACTCCATGGTAATCGATCCCATGACCACCTGCGGTTGCTGCGAATGTATCGCTGCCATGCTGCCTTCCTGCAATGGCGTCATGACCGTTGGCCGTGATTATGCAGGGGAGACTCCCTGTGGCATGAAGTTCACCACCCTGGCCGGTGTCATGGGCGGTGGTGCCTCTTCTCCGGGTTTTGTGGGCCATTCCAAACACAATATCACCCAGGGTAAATTTATCCTTGGCGACGGTGGTCTCTTAAGAATGGTGTGGATGCCCAAACAGCTCAAGGAAGAACTCAAGGATCGCATTGATGCCAGGGGCGCTGACATGGGTTGTCCAGATCTCTATGATAGAATTGCCGATGAAACCGTGGGTATCACCGAAGAGGAGATTCTCCCCTTCCTCCAGGAAAAAGAACATCCTGCGCTGACCATGGAATCCCTGATAGGATAAATAACTAACCAACAGATAACCCTGCTGCGGGCCTGCTCCTCCATGGCCCGTAGCAGGGACACACATATTTTTTGAGAAAAGGAGAGAACAATGGCATTAACCGGTATACAGATCTTCAAACTCCTTCCCAAGACCAATTGTAAGGAGTGCGGTGTTCCCACCTGCCTTGCCTTTGCCATGAACTTGGCATCTGGTAAGGCAGAACTGGACGCTTGCCCCTATGTGTCTGACGAGGCAAGGGAAAAACTGGCCGAAGCATCTGCTCCTCCCATCCGCCCTGTCAAACTGGGTAAGGGTGTCCGCCAGACCATAGCTGGTGGAGAAACCGTTCTTTACAGACATGAAAAAACTTTCTTCAACCCGACGATTCTTGCTGCCATCGTGGCATCAGATGTGGACGCCGGTGACCTTGAAAAAACACTGAAAACATACAACGCCTTTCAATATGAGCGGGTGGGACTGAACCTAAGACCCGAACTGCTTGTGGTAAAAGACGCAGGCGCAGGTGCCGACGCATTTGCTGCAACGGCAAAATGTATTGCAGAAACATCAGAATTTAACCTGGTGCTCATGACGGAAGATCTCGATGTCATGAAGGCAGGTGTTGCAGCCACCGCTTTCAAACGCCCCCTGCTCTATGCGGCCACAGAAGCCAATGCCGATGACATGGGTGCCCTTGCCAAAGAAAACGACCTGCCCCTGGCCGTAAAAGCCGATTCCATTGACGCCCTGATCCCCCTGACGGAAAAACTCACCGCCATGGGAGTAAAAGACCTTGTCATTGACTCCGGTGCCCGGGAGATCAAACAGGCCCTGGAAGATCAAGTGGGTATCCGTCGTGCGGCCCTCAAGGCGGGTAACAAGGCTCTTGGTTTTCCCACCATTACCTTTCCCTGTGAAATGGCCTCCAACCTTGACATGGAAACCGCCATTGCCGCCATGTTTGTGGCCAAATACGGCGGAATTGTGGTCATGTCTGCCTTTGCCACAGAATCCCTTTTTCCACTGCTTCTGGAAAGACTCAATATCTTCACTGATCCCCAGCGTCCCATGACCGTCACTGAAGGTATCTTTGAGATCGGCAACCCCGATGAGAACTCACCTGTTGTGATCACAACGAACTTTGCCCTGACCTATTTCATCGTATCCGGTGAAATTGAAGCCAGCAAGGTTCCCTGCTGGCTGCTCATCAAAGATTCTGAAGGTCTTTCCGTTCTTACTGCCTGGGCTGCCGGTAAATTTGGTGGTGATGATGTGGGCATGTTCGTTAAAAAATGCGGTATTATGGACAAGGTAAAACACACCGAGCTGATTATCCCCGGATATGCCGCAGCCATTGCCGGTGATGTTGAAGAAGAACTCCCCGGATGGACTATCACCGTTGGCCCCAGAGAAGCAGCCCATCTTCCTGCATTTCTTAAAACCAAATAATCCCCGGATAAAATCAAAAGGGGGAAAAAAGTATCCCCTTTTTTCCCCTTTTGATGTATTCTGTTGATCCGTCATAACCCATTTTTTTAACCTGAAAAAATCACTTTTAAACCTGAAAGGAAGACACTATGATACTTTTCGGAGAAAGTCTGAATGTTATCTCCACTGTCATCGGAAAAGAGTTCAAACAGGCAGATCCTGCCAAGCGGAACCCTGAATCCATCCAGAAAGAGGTCATCATGCAGAAGGAAAAGGGCATGGATTACATTGACATCAACCTGGGACCGGCAAAAAAATTCGGTACAGAGCTCATGCCCTGGGTTGTTAATGTTGTTCAAGAAGCAGTTCCTGGAATGCCTTTATTAATGGACTCTTCCAACATTGATGCCATTGAAGCAGGTCTTAAAGCGGCTAAACCCGCTGATAAACCCCACATTGTCAACTCCATCATGGCACGGCCAGAAAGATATGAAGCAATGGTTCCCATGGCAGCAAAGTATGATGCAGACTTTGTGGCATTGATGTGGGGACCAGATGGGCTCCCAAGGGATGAGAACGAACGTGCAGCCCTTGCCGTGGAGCTGCTCTACTTTGCCAATGAAGCTGGCATTCCCAATGAAAAAATCTGGGTGGATGGTATTGTTACTCCTGTGAACATTCAGCAACCCCAGGCCATAAGCCTCATGGAATTCCAGGGCATGCTGCAAGACATTGCTCCAGGTTCCAAAAGCACCTGCGGTCTGTCCAATATCTCCAATGGCCCGCCAAATCACCTGCGCCCCATCCTGAATCAGACCTACATGGTCATGCTGCAAAAATACGGCATGGCCTCTGTTATTTCTGATCCCCTGGATGAGCAATTAACCAAAATTGCCAAGGGAGAACGTCAGGACATCGTTGACATTATTTATGGCATCATGGACGGCACTCAGCCAGATATGGCAGCCATCAGCAAAGAATTGGCTGATTATGCCAAAACGGTCAACGTCATTCTGGGTAACACCCTTTATTCAGATTCATGGCTTGAGCTGTAATCCTTAGTTGATTAAAAATGTAGGACAAGACCTTTCCCTGTCACTGGGGAGAGGTCTTTACTTTTGGGAAATCTTATGAAACCGGATAAAAAAATCAAAGATCAATGGGTTCATGTGGTGGTTCAAAACCCCGGAACATCGGAAGAATCACTCATGGGATACAACACTGAACAAATGCCTGATTCCTTTATTCCCGCCTTTGCCACCCGGGAAGAAGCCCAGGCCTGTTTTTTGATAATGCCCAAGGATATCATGAATCAAAAATATGAAATCCATGCCATGCTAAAAGAAGATCTCATGGATCAGGCCCAGAAAAATGCTTATAAAGTGTTTCTAATGGACGATAAAAGTCGCATCAAACAGGAATTGTGTTAGGGGGAAAGACTCATGAGTTTAAAACTGGCCATCGGTGGTAAGGGCGGCGTTGGTAAAACCACC
>CAYSSE010000052.1:0-20082 GCA_964433355.1 uncultured Desulfocicer sp. | reverse complement strand
GAAAATAAGAGATAAGAATATAGTACGTCGAATCATAAATGCCTCGGGGCTATTCGTGAAAAAAACCTTTGAATATCAGGTATTTTTAAGTTGCGTTATCCCCCGATAGAGTTAAGATTTGGTGTACTATAAAGTGAGCTGAAATCTGAGTGGTGATTCAAAAGGAAATCACCCCAAAGATCCATACAAAGCCCCATTTTCCGTCAAATCATGTATAAAAATAAACTGAACACTGATTTCTCAATCCCAATCAGCAACAGCCCTCCCTCATTAGATTCGAAATCAAATCAAAAATACCCCGATCCAACTTTCCAAGCATTCAAATAGATTCGATATTGAATCTGAAAAAATATTCCCTCATCGTGCTAATAAAAAAATTATAAAATAAATATTTATATTTCAGCATATTAAAAATATTTAGAAATACAACAAACACATCGGCATGAAATATGCTTTAAAATTATTAAAACAAAAGGGGTAGGTCATAACATCGCCCAGTCATCATAATGGGTGGGCCAAAAAGCAACCTATTTCGTTCAAGTTATAATATTTTTGATCCTTAATTCAGCACCTGATAGTCAACACCCCCTGAACTAAAGACTCAGGGGTTTTCTTACTGGGTTTCCATAAATAGCATTTTTTGCATCTAATCATACAGGGTAATTTTCCCTGATGTAACTTTCACAGGAGAGCGTAATGAACACAAACAAAGAAATTCAAGACCTTAGAGCTAACGTTATTCCCAATGGACATAGCAGTGGAACCGCCTGCTATGTTGAATCTGCAAAAGGTGCCATGATCAAAGACGTCGAAGGCAACGAGTATATTGACTTTGCCGGTGGCATTGCCGTGATGAACGTGGGTCACAGCCACCCCAAAGTGGTTGCGGCCATCAAAGCTCAGGCTGAAAAATTTACCCACACCTGTTTCATGGTCAACCCTTATGACAGTGCCGTATTGCTGGCTGACAAGCTCTGTAAAGCCACCCCCGGTGATTTTCCGAAAAAAGCCCTGTTCATTAACTCCGGTGCCGAAGCCGTGGAAAATGCCGTTAAAATAGCCAGGTATTACACCGGCCGTCAAGCCATTGTGGTTTTTGACAACGCCTACCATGGGCGTACAGCACTGACCATGACCATGACGGCCAAGGTAAAACCTTACAAATGGAAATTCGGTCCCTTTGCTCCAGAAATCTATCGCGCACCCTTTGGTGATATTGACGCCTTGAAACAATTTTTTATCACTGGCATTGACCCGGAAAGTGTTGCCGCCATCGTGGCGGAACCCATCCAGGGCGAAGGCGGATTTATTGCCCCACCAGATGGCTATTTCCAGGAACTGGCAGCCCTTTGCAAGGAACACGGCATTCTTTTTGTTGCCGATGAGATCCAGAGTGGCATGGGCCGCACCGGAAAAATGTTTGCCATGGAGCACTGGGGCGTGGAACCGGATCTGATGACGGTGGCCAAAAGCCTTGCCGCTGGCATGCCCTTAAGTGCCGTGGTGGGAAAAGCTGAAATAATGGACTCAGTTCACCCTGGTGGACTGGGGGGTACCTATGGGGCCAACCCGGTGGCCTGTGCTGCCGGCCTTGCGGTCATGGAAATTTTTGAAGAAGAAAACCTGGTGGAAAAATCCCGAAAACTGGGAGAAACCCTCATGGTACGTTTTGGGAAATGGGTGGAAGAGTTCAAACAGGTGGGTGAAATTCGGGGCATTGGTGCCATGTCAGGAATTACACTGGTGGACAGCCATGGCAACCCCTCTGCTGAAACTGCTGGAAAACTGGTTAAACACTGCTTCGGGAAAGGGCTCATCATCCTTGCCTGCGGTATCCATGGCAATGTCATCCGGGTATTGATGCCCCTTGTGATCACCGACGAACAGTTGGAAAAAGGGTTATCCATCATGGAAGAGGGACTGGCAGCCACGTTGTAAGTACCCACACATATGTTTTTCGGTATTCCACAGCCATATATCATTAATATTTATGGATTTTATTTTGAGGAATATATGCCCGGGTACTTAATAACTCGTTGGAAGGACTCGTTGCGCTCGCCTTCCAACCAAAAATTGCAAATCAGTAAGGAGATGAGGCCATGCACGGCTATTACGGTAAAATTTTAACCATTGATTTAAACAGCCGGTCATTTGAGATCGAAACTATCCCGGAAAATATTTACAAAACCTACCTGGGAGGCAAGGGACTTGCGTCCTGGCTGCTGTACCGATTAAACCCCAGAGGGGTTGATCCGCTGGCCCCGGAAAACCATATTATCTTTGCCACAGGCCCCATCACCCAGAGTTCCGTGTGGGGGTCTTCCCGGTACGGCGTATTTACCAAATCCCCCCAGACCGGATTTTATTCAGAATCCTATTCCGGCGGTAAAACCCCGGAAGCTGTGGATGCGGCCGGGTTTGACGCCGTGGTCATCCGGGGTGCCTGTGATACCCCCACAGTCCTTGGTATTGGACCATTGGGAGCAAAGTTCCACGATGCCGGAGATGTCTGGGGCATGGAAACCTATGCGGCTGAAGATGCTGTGATTGAACGATTTGCAGTCCCTTCCGGATACAAGCGAAAAGGGGCCGTGGTCATTGGGCCTGCTGCTGAAAATCTGGTGGTATTTGGGGTCATTGAAAATGACTATTGGCGCTCCGCTGGACGCACCGGCGTGGGGACCATATTAGGTTCAAAAAAAATCAAGGGCATTGCCTTTTACGGGGATGAAAAACGAGAGCCTTTTTCCAAGGAAGAGCTCAAAACCCTTACCAAAAGAATCACCACCGAAAGTAAAACAAACCCGGGCGTAAAAGCATACAAAAGCTTTGGAACCCCCATGATGGTGGACATGCTCAACAATGCCAAGGCATTTCCCACCCGCTACTGGTCCCAGGGCACCTGCGATCACAGAGAAAAAATAAATGCCGCAGCCCTGCACTCCCAATGCGATGTCAAGGCCAATGCCTGTGCTAAATGCCTCATGGCCTGCGGTCGGCTCACCACGGTGAAATCCGGTCGTCATGCCGGTCTTAAAATCGAAGGCCCGGAATATGAAACCCTGTACGCATTTGGTGGACTTTGCATGATCGACAGCATTGAGGAGATCTGTCACCTCAATGATGTATGTGATCGTCTGGGCATGGACACCATCACCGCCGGGAATCTGTGTGCCTTTACCATGGAGGCCGTGGAACGGGGAGTTGTGGATTACGACATCACCTATGGGGATGTGGATGGTACAGTGCGGCTGCTTAACGATATTTCCCAGCGAAATGGCATTGGCGATGTCCTGTCCCAGGGTATTAAAAAAGTCTCTGCTGCCTGGGGACTTGAAGACATTGCCGTCCATGCCAAGGGGATGGAACCCGCTGGGTATGATCCCCGGGTATTAAAAGGAATGGGGCTTGCCTATGCTACGTCCGATCGGGGTGCCTGCCATCTCCGGGCTACTTTTTACAAACCCGAACTTGCCGGGATGATTCCTGCTGATCAGATCGATGAAAAGGCGGATATGTTCCTGGATTTTGAGGATCGTCTGACCTTGTTTGACACGCTTATCCTATGCCGTTTCTACCGGGATATCTACACCTGGGAAGGTCTGGGGGAGATCATCCATGCCCTGACGGGATTTGACGGGGACAAAACCACATTGCAGAACAATGCCAAGGCCGTTACTAACATCGTTCGTCAATTTAATCTCAGAGAGGGGTTGCAGCCCGAAGATGACCGCCTGCCCAAGGGATTTTACCAGGAACTGAAAAACACGAAAAATCCCCTGACAGAACAAGAACTGGAGCAGATGCTGCAGGATTATTATCGCCTGCGGGGCTGGAACAGCAAAGGTGAGCTTGCCCCAAACGACTATGTTGCCTGATGCCTTGCGGATATCGTTTCATATGTGAGACGCTTTTCATATAACATACATGGCTGTAACCACCAACCACAATGAAAAACGAAAATCCTTTAATTTTAGCATGTTGCTGAGACTTTCATATAAACACCCATGTCCTTATGGACACAACTAATATTGAAAATGGTGTTATGCCGCCCCCCCCCCCGACGGGCAATGGGCCCGGCCCGGAACCGTAGACGGCCCAATTGGCCGGTTCCTATTACCCATCGGGGGGGGGCTCTGCTGAGGGTACTTGGACACTTCATTTTCATATAAACTGCCACGGGCAGACCATAGTATGACTTGGGTCGGCCCACAATGAAAAATGAAACTCTCATGATTCCAGTGCGTTGGAATGAGTTTCATATAAAAAAACCCATCATCTCCTGCCCTGTTCATTAAAATAGCGAACAGCAGGGACATGTTATAGCACTTTCCAAATCCCTTCAGCAGTTGAGATAAGCCTTTCCCCACATCGTATTTCACCTTGCATAAAGACCAAAGAACGGGTTTTTTTAAGAACCTTAGCACTACCCAAAAGAATATCTCCAGTTGTAGAGGCGGAGATAAATTTTACGTCCAAGGAAATTGTTGCCGCTCTTTTTTGCGCACCAAGCACCCGGTGTGCGGCTGTTCCCATTCCTGAATCCATCAGGCTCATGAGAAAACCACCATGGGTAATACCACCTGGATTTAAATGAAAGTCCTGAACCGTGGCTTTAAACTGGTAATCAGAGTTGCTGATTTTCCTGAATTCTAAGCCCCCATTGTGTTTCATAAAGCCAATAACGCTTATTTGTTGAAATTTTTCGTCCATATCTTTTTGTTATTTAAATTTCCTATGTAAAATTAAAAGTTACTAAAATTGCTATAACTGCCACGGGCAGACCGTAAACCATGGAAGGCTTCTGGTTTCTTTTGCAAAGCTGGTCAGAGACGACGCACCTTCCATTTTGGAAAATTTTTGTTCCATCTATCGATATTGGCTACAATACAGCTTTTTGCCAATGGGTGTTTCCATCTTGTTGAGGCAATTCCTTCAGGGACTATTATTTTCAGCTCTTTCATCAAGCGACTATTCAGTGCATCTTCCAGTGTCATCAAGCACAAATATCGAACCGGTTTGTCGAGTTGATCTTCAGCAAATCTATACAAAAGGGTATCTCTGAACTTTGTTTTTAAGTTATTTCTAAGGTTTTTAAAACTTTTTGATTCTTTATACTGTCCAGGATCATGGAAATCTTTAACTTCAACCAAAAGATAATCATTTTCAAGTTCAATAATAAAATCAACTGCTTTCATACAATGAGAAAGGCCATGATAATTTTCGCTATATTTATCTGTTTCATCAAACTTAAACCCATTAATTGCATCTGAAAAATCAAACTCTAAACCACTTTCTCTCAAAATCATTGGCCCAAATCTCCCATGGATTTACTGATTTCTCCATCAATCAGATCCGCATAGGCGTCATCAATGCTGTTGGGATGGATTTCCAAATAATTATGGGTATTTTTTATTTCAATTTCTTCCATTTGATCATTTATAAATAATGAATGAAACAATATTTCATCAGACTTCAATGCCTGAAGATGCAACTCTTTGAGTAATACATAATCATGGGTAGCAATAAAAATCTGGACTCCCATTCTTTGGAGTTCTAACAAAATTTTAGCAATGGTTTTTAATAACTGAGGATTCAAGTTTGCCTCAGGCTCATCCCAGAACAGCACAGATCCGTTTAAAAGTGATCCATTATGGACTAATATCCATAACAGACCCAATTTACGGAATCCTTCAGCCAGCAGAGAAAACTCCATTTTCCCTTGTTTATTTCGTAAAAAAAATTCTTCACTATCTATGGATATTTTTCCTTCTATTTCATCTTGTAGAATTTTAAGTATTTTCCTTCGATCCTTATCGGTGGGACCTTTAAGCGAGGGAAGTAATGCTCTATCGATGATATCAGCATAGGTTTCATCAAAGGCAATTTGGCGACTGTTGTAAAGAGATCTAAAACCCGGCGCATTGGACAGCATTTCCTTTACAGGGATGTATACAGATTCAAGTGGGCTTTCGAGCCAGCGTTTGATTGATCCTGATACCGTTGCTTTTTCATAGGATTTCAGATGATTGGATATGGACAAACGAATTTTGATTTCTTCATTTTTCTTTATTTTTCTAAAAACTTCGACAGTCCCGTAACCACTGCCATTTGAGCGTTTTACCAAACGTCCCGTGTATCCTTTTGAAGGTAAAAAAACATCGGTGATTTTTTGTGCAAAATTTTTTTTACTCTTGATAATGTCACAGGCAGCATATATCGTTTTTAAAATATGCGTTTTACCGGTTCCATTCTTCCCGATAAAAATATTAACACTGGGTGAACAGTCTACCTCTAATTGATCAAAGGCAGTGAACTTGTTAAATATAATTTTTGTGATCATATCTCATTTCCTGTAATTTAGACTCCAATTCAATTAGCTGGGTGACAATGACATCAATCCCATCATTCTGCATCATTGCCTTGATCACCTCGACATAAATGATATCTGGCTGCCTGGGTGATGTCCAGAGGATTCTTGATATGCATGATCTCTCCAAGACCGAATTTCTCAAAAAGAGCAAAAATGATTTGCTGAATTTCAAGGAAAAACAAAGTCTGGCACACCAGGGCAAGCGGGCTGGCATCCTATTATCGTCGTTTTGGGGAACACGCCTCCTGTGCAAAAAAACAATCCAATTACCGGGCCTTAAAATGAACCCCAGACAATTCCTCCCCAGGAAAACTGGCCCTCCTTGTTCCCGGGAATGGGCCTTTGAAATCTTCTCCACCACTTGCCGGGCCTTTTCCTGGTTATTCACCGTTTTTCCCAAACCACCGGAAATAAAAATAACACCTTTCGCCAGATCATTATCAACAATTTTATCAACACCTTATATATGACTAAGTTGAATCAAAATTCCCCTGTCGGGTATGCCAGTAGGCAATGGACAATCTTCTTTTCCTGCGGCTGGTTTGTTGTGTTCCATTTCAGGTATCCTATTGCTGTTACATTTTTATAAAATCATTGACATATCTTTGGGGCCGGGATATGGATTTAAGGGCTGGAGGGTTTATCTCCAATATGCAGTAATGGGTGCTTAGTATATTTAGTAACGGCGCTTTACCAGATACCTCAAGATTCCTAAGTTCTCATAACTCATTGAAATCATTAAGACCTATCAATCAAGTTCTCAGGAACAAGATCTATAATTTCAAGGCATTAGCAATTTTCCGTACACAACATGCAAAAAATTTAATTAAGGAGGTGTTAGAAAATGAGCTTTACAATTAAGGGAAATGATTGCTTACCACCATTAGCGGGTGGATATTTAATCATAAACATTGATAAAAAAGAGTTTCATATAGTAAGCGTACCTTCCCCTATTCTAGGTGCTGATCGACATAGAAATAGTGTGAATGACAATTTTGATACAGTTGAAGATGATGAAGGAAATGAGTTCAGCATCACAGTTTGGTCATCTAATGTTGGCGTTGATTGGAAAGTTGATATTGAAGCCAATGAAGGTGAAGAAGAATTTAAGCAACGTATTGATGTGGAGTATAAAGCCAATGAATTCTGATCAACACAATTATAGTAGATTCTTTGGCGAGTTTCAGTCAGGAATAGAAAAAATTAAAACCCAAAGTAACGATAATTTTCACAACAGGCTTTATTATTCAAACGTAATATCATTAATGGAGAAATATCTATACGATCTATTTATTTTTGAGATATCTTCCAACAGAAGCACTCTTGTAAAACTCGCCACACAAAACAAATTTAGAGCAACCTCCCTGAAAATTCCATTTATTCTTCATAACAATATTGAAGAATACATTATCAATGCGATGAAAAACATTGTTTGGCATCGACTCAACGATGTAGATGTCTTTTATAAAAACGTGTTAGAGATCCAATTTAACATCAGTACAGGAATATTAAATATTTTAAAAATTCGGCATGATATTGCACATCGAAATGGCTTTGATCTGAATGGAAATAAGATTATGATTACAAATCAAGATCTATATTGTTGTATAAATCTGATCAGCAATTTTATCTTGGATATCGATAAAAAATATCAAGCGTTAAAAAACTAACAAAACGCAGAACTCGATCCGAAGGAACTGTGCCGTTTTGGAAAGAAAATGAACAATCCAAAGCCGGGAGCTTATGATATTTTGATTAACTTTGAACTCGATCTCGATAAGCAGTATACCGTGCCAAAAGACTCATGGCCTGACGAGAGGTATTAAACACCGGTATGCCGCTTTGCCTCAGCCTATTATTGATGGGCTCGTGTGATCTGCCCGCATCATTAAAAACCACCAGTGGTTTGTCAGAATCCGCCATCAGACCCGGCAACAAAGAGGCCAGACTATTTTTATCCGTTGTAAACCCTTCCGGGGTGTTGGAGTCAGGGGTGTCCGACGTTGCCGGAGCCAATGACCCAAGGGAGGTGACAATGACATCAATCCCATCATCGTGCATCATGGCCTTGATCACCTCAACATAAACGATATCCGTCGCTGCCGGGGTGATGTCCAGGGGATTCTTGATATCCATTATCTTTGCAAGACCGGATTTCTTGAAAAGAACGGCAATGATTTCTTGAGTTTCAAGGGAAAACCCAGGCAACTCCAGACTGGAATCCCGTGACTCAAGGGCATCTGCCACTCCCACACATTCAAAGCCCGCCGAACTTAATGCGCCTACTTTGTATCCTGACATTTTTTTTGTATGCAGGGACAAGGCCATATTGGCAAGGCCGTCGAACTCTTCGAGACTGTCCGCCACAAGGGCACCTGCCTGTCTGAGGCAAGAGGTGCAAACCATATAGTCCCCGGCAACGGATGCCGTATGACCCGAGGTGGCTTTTTTTCCTTCGGGGGTGCGACCTGCCTTGTACACCAGAACTTCCTTTCCATTTTGCACCGCTTTTCTGATCCCCCGACAGGTATGGAGGCCATCAAGATCCTGGAACCCCTCCACATAAACACAGATCACACCGATATCCTGGGCATCAGCCAGCCATGTTATACAATCCCCAATGGTGAGATCCAGTTGATTTCCAACGGTGATATTGTATGCCGGATCACCGGACACAAGGGATGTCATACGCACCAGGCCAAAGGCGCCGCTCTGGCTGACCAGGGCCACCGGGCTGGCATCCTGATCCCGTCGTTTTGGAGAACACGCCTCCGGCGCAAAAAAGGAATCCAACTTACCGGGCCTTGAAATAACCCCCAGACAATTACCCCCCAGGAAAACCGGCCCTCCCTGTTCCCGGGAATGGGCCTTTGAAATTTTCTCCACCACTTGCCGGGCCTTTTCCTGGCTGTCCACCGTTTCTCCCAGACCACCAGAAATGAGAATGACGCTTTTGGCCCGATCATTATCAATGATTTCATCTATGAGCTGTGGCACCTGTTTCGCCCCCACGGCAAGGATGATCAGGTCTAAATCATGAATGTGGGTAATATCTTTGACACATGCAACGCCATCGATCTCTTGCGCCCCTGGTGACACAATGGTGATTTTATCCCTGGGGAACCCTGCTTTGATCATATTTTGAAGAATATTTCTGCCAAAGTTCATTTTAGTTGAACTTACCCCGATAAGGGAAACCGTTTCAGGATGAAGAAGGTTGCTGATGCGTTCAATACTGCGGGAGGCCCTTGGGGGAAAGACCTCTGAAAACTTACACAACCCGTCCAGGGGCACCATCTCATAATCCACCAGGGCGAAGGGGTTTACCTCAAGTTCCTCAATGATATAAGGAGCCTTCTCATTTAGCGGAGAAAAGTAGTTCCCCACAGCAATAAAAGCACTGAAACATTCCATGAGCTGCTCGTCGGAAATCAGGCGTGTTCCCCCCCGGGTCTGACCCGAGAGCTTTTCATAGGCAATGGTTTTTTTAAAAATTTCAAAAAACGCATCCCCAGATACATCCGCCGTGGAAGCCGAAACCACGGCTTGCCCCTGGTGGAATCGTTCTGCATAGAGTTCAGTATCTGTTCCGCCAAGCCCTGCGGTGATGACCATCCCAAACTCCCGGGTCCACCTGAGACTGACCAACAACTCATTGCCCAGAGAATCTGACTCCGGGGGTAAAAACTGGGTGATCAAAACCCCTTTAATCTTCTTGTTAATGGCGTTGCACAATTCATCCCCGGAAAATGCCGAATATTCCTGTAATGACGGGTCTTGATCTCCATTCTTTTCCAAAAACGCTGCGAATTTTTTACACACCGTATCCACCATGCGTCGGCTTTCACTTCTGACCTTTCCCAAAATCCGGGGTACCACCTTTACGCCCCCCACATCGGATTTATGGACAATATCCGGACTGACAATCTTGAGAACCACTTTTTCTTCAATGAAATGAGCGAGCAACTCAGATGTCAGGCGATGATTGCGGGCAAGTAGATGATGCTTGGGAACCGATTCTGAGCCCAGCGCACTTAACACTTCATATGTCTCATATTCAAATAACTGGAACCGCCCTTCACTTGCTGCTGCGGCAAACACCTGGGTCATTTTGTCAAAATCGATAAATAATTTCATCTCAACTCCCACTTATTCTATTTTTTTAGAATATACCATCTGGCTGCCACGTTTAGTGCAACCTTCATTCTTGAATCAAAACATTTAGGAATGAGTCCGAAATAACATACGCTTTTAAAAAACTGGGAACACTATCTTTCAACTGTGGCGTGTTTTAAAAATGGTAATTTATTTGAGGCTGGTTCCTTAAGGTTTAATTTGACAAACAATTTTTGCGATGGTGTAAACATCAAGACCCAGTGTCACCTGACCTATGACGGCCCGTTGATAGTGGCAAAGGATTTGTTAACCACAAATTTAAAAAGGTTGGTCTAAGAGTCACCTACCCCTCAATCAGAAATTGGGAAGGGGTTCCTTGACCAAGCAAAGACAACTTTCTCCGTAACGGATTTAAAATGATATATATCAAGGTTTCCGGCAAACCGGGTCAGGAGTTCAATTTTATAAAGGGACTTGCCCAAGTATAAACTACCAATATACCCAGTTTAGTATATTGATATTGCATGATAAAAAAATTTAAATTGGTAGTTTATTTTCATCCAAGTCCCTAACTCTAATCCGTCAGAAACAAACGGTATGTAAGTTGAAGCTCTTCATATTCATCATTTTTATCAGAGATATGTCGTCTGCTGCGGCGAATTTTTCTTTCCAACCGATTCATCTCTTTTTGATCGTATTTAATCGTTTTCAAAAGGCACCTACGTTCATCTTTGCTTGAATTTTCATGGACAAGTAAGGCCTCATTTTTTTTCAATCTCTCTTGCAACTCTTCCAGGTATTTTTTATCTGATTGGATAGATGATTTCAGTTGATCAATGGAATGGGATACCGCATAAAACTGTTTACCGATATGGTAGCCGTTTATAAACCTCTCCGAAATTTCTGCCGGGCACACACCGTTGTATGAACTTCCCTTCTTCCCGATGATGAATCCATTGGATTCCGTACAAAAAATTTTAACTCCTTGGGCATGGCCTTTTAAATAAAATCCCAAATTTGGGATGATATTGTGTTTTGCGCATGCCTTGCGGTGCTTGCCCACATGGGATGGCAATCTGCCTTTTGACCCATCTTCAAACCCAATAGTTTCCCAATCGGCATTTTGACATTCCGATGCACTCATGGTGGCACACCCGCTTCCCACGAGCAGACATGCTGCTGCCATGATCCATAATCCTGCTTTTTTAATATCCATGGGGCTCCATTTTTTTATATAGACCATGTTTATTTCTACCAAAAAAACTACACATTAAAATTTTTGTATTAACACCACCCCAGCGGTGATCAGACCAATACCGGCCAGGCGCATCCAGGACATCGGCTGGGTCTGGATGCCGAACGCCCCGAAATGATCCATGAGAACCGCCATTAACAACTGCCCGGCCACCACCAGAGAAAAGGTCAGCGCTGCCCCCAGCCTGGGGGTCAGGATAATGGTGGCGGCCACAAAAACAGCCCCCAGACACCCCGCGGCCCAGACCATCCAGGGAAGGCCCGATGCCTGCCGGATACTGCACAGATCAATCTGGACCACAAGTGCATAGATGAACAGAGAAACGGTGCCAACGGAAAAGGAGATTAACGCCGCAAACACAGGATCTCCCAAGGCCCGTCCCATTTTCGTGTTCAGCACAGCCTGAACCGGCACCAGCATCCCGGCCACCAGGGCAAATAATAATAATATCACTTTCATATAAAAAAATCCTTTTATGTGGCTCAGGCTAATCACCCGGACTTACAAATTTTCTTGCAAGTCCCTGGTAAATATTCGGATTGCTTCTGTAAATATTTGGCCAATTCCCCATATTCGCTTAGTTGGGACTGCGTAGAATACTATTTCTAAATGAGTGAAGATAGGGTGCTGGCCGAATATTTACAGCCCCTGGGTATTTAGCCCAGGAGTTGTTAACATCTATTCCCCGCCTTCTTTAAGCAGGTGTATGGCATTTTTCACCAATGGATATACAAAAATGGTCTTTGCAAGGGCTTTATTGGGGGTATTGGTTTTATCCATCCTTCCACGACCCGTTGTTTCTCCCAATTCTATCCAGTTGGCAGCGCGATAGCACCCCCCCTGAAACCGTTGACGATCCACCAGCGTTTCCACCAGAAGCGGCTTAAGGCCATATTGCCGCTCCCAATCATTTTGGAGTTTCCCCAGGGTGCAGGAAAGCATCATACTCGCCAGGTTCTTGATGGGTGCAAGCACTAAAAACCGGCTATTATTAACTATGTGTTGCAATGCGATTTTCCGCCTTTCCTCTGTCCACCCGATCCATTCATCCCTGGGACGCATCCGCCAGGCAGGGCTTGAAAATTGAACGCATCCAACCACCTCACGATCCGGCTTGTTTACATAGACCAAATACTGTAGGCGTGCCCCAAAGGGCATGGCATATCCCAGATAGTGGTGTTTGCCCAAAAGCATCTTAAACAGATCTCTTTGTTCTTTATCCTGAACCCGTTGTATTTCAAGGGGAGCAAACGCTTCCACACTGCCCTTGAGAATACTGGGCTGTCTGCATGGTGTCTCAACAATAATTTTATGAGATATTCTTTGGCATTTCCTTTTTTCAGGAAGCGTCAGCACCCCCTCGGCATCCAGAAGTTCCAGAAACTCAACGCATTCCCGGGCTTTGAGTTTTCCATTGGGGCGTGTCCATTCCAGTAATTCACATACGGTATGGGCCAACTCACGTCGACTGATACCGCCACAGGTGCCAATTATCTCCTTTATTAATGAAAACTCTTTGTTGGTAAAGGTTCGTCCACAAAATGTTCGTTTTTTTATATTCTGCATATTATATTCCTCCCGCTATACTTGCATAGCGAAAATTAACAATTCATAAAATGAAAAATCCTATACTATCGAGTTATAAATTTTATTTTGAGGCATATATGCTTGGGTATTTAGTCGTTGACAAAAACATGACTTATTAATATCTAACGGCTTATATGTAAATATTCGGGTTGGTTCTGTAAATATTTGTCAACAATATATATTCGATTCTCGTATAGTGGCCCATCTTATGATCAACCCATAAAGATAAATCAGCTATATAGCATAAAATAATAAGCGTTGCATCTTGATAGCCCACTTTGTGGACAAGATCAGGGTAATTTTAAAAAACATAGATTGAGGAAACCAATAACAATGTCCCATACCCAAAAAATTTCACATCCATCTGTCCCCCGGCACATCTTTAAAATTATATTTTTTGCAACGCTGTTATTTTGCGTCCTGTGCCAACCTCCCGGAACGGCATGGGGGGAGGAGGCCAACCCATGGTCCCACAGCCTTTATTTTGAAAATGATCTCTTCACGGGAACCGACAGTAATTACACCAATGGGGTGAAATACGTTCTGATCTCTCCGGATTTATCCCCCAAGGCAAAAGAAATGGGCAACATTCCCAGAAAAGTGTTGGGTTATATCCATAAAATTCCCTTTATCCGGAACACCCCTGCCCAGACCTCCCACAAGGTGGAATTCGCCTTGGGACAGAACATGTACACGCCAGCAGATATCAGCGTCCATGAGCTCATTGAAAATGATAGACCCTATGCCGGATGGACCTATTTTGCCACGGCCTATCACCATAAAAGTGATCTTTCACCCCAACGCTCCGTCATGGACACCGTTGAGCTTCAACTGGGTATTATAGGTCCCGCTTCCCTTGCAGAAGAGAGCCAGAAGTTCATCCATAGAATGCGGGATCTCGATATGCCCTATGGCTGGGATCATCAGCTATCCAACGAACCCGGTGTGGTCATGGCCTGGGAAAGAAAATGGCTCTACCATCCCGTAGCGCAGGGATTTGGATGGGATACAATTTTCCATTCCGGGTTCACCCTTGGTAATGTGTCCACCTATGTCAATGGGGGGGTGGAGTTCCGATTGGGATGGAACATCCCCAAAACCTTTGGGGTGTCCCTCATACGGCCCGGGGGAAGCACCCGAATGAATCAGAGTCAGCATCCCGGGGTCTATCTCCTGGGTGCCGTGGATGGACACTGGGTGGCAAGGGATATTTTCCTGGATGGTAACACCTTCACAGACAGCCACAGCGTGGATAAAAAACCCTTTGTGGGTGATTTTGCCTTTGGTCTGGCATTTAACTACAGTAAATTTATGATCACGCTGACCCAAGTGTTACGAACCCGCAGATTTGAAGGGCAGCCTGACAGTCATTCCTTTGGCGCTGTCTGCGTTTCCTGGTTTTTATAAATAATGAGTCCGAAATAATCAAACCACCTAACAGGATTGGAATCTGACGAACTATTTTTTAATAGTGTTCCCGGATATAATCATAGGCCTTATCAAACAGTTTCTGTTCTTTATGCAATTGGTATTTAAACAGCGTCTGCCGGAGTACCTTTTGAATTTCTTTCTGGCCGGTGAGACTGCTCTGTCATCCCTCAAAGCGGGTTGCTCTGACAATTTTATCAATATCTTCAACTACATTGGCAATGATTTGAGGAGTGGTGTCGGTTTTCACTTCCATAAAGATCTCGCTCTTTTTGTTTTTAAGTGTAAAATTATTTTTGACCTTTTTTGTGGATAGATGCTACCTTTAATTAAACTAAATAATTGGAGGTGGCATGGCTAATATTTATTCAACAAAACATATCATACTAAATGGTGTACGCTATAAATTGCTCGCCCATAGATTCAACAGATCAGTTGTCGGTTGTGTTGAATCTACAAAATCCAAAAGGTTCAGGGAGGCAATGCATTGAGCAATTTTTTTCATAGGCTTTTGGAACAACCTGAAGGTAAAACAATTGAGTTCAAAAGAGATTTATCTTCTTCCAAACCAATAATGAAAGTACTTGTGGCATTTGCCAATACTGCCGGTGGACGGCTGATTATCGGTGTCAGTGACGACCGGCAGGTACTGGGTGTTGAAGATCCGCTGTCACAGGAGGAAAGACTGTGCAGCATGATTGCCGATTCCATTGCCCCCCGCCTTGTGCCAAACATTGAAATGATAACAATTGAGGATAAAACGCTTTTAATTGCCGAAGTTTTTCTGAGCAGTTCCCGACCCCATTTTTTACGTTCCGAAGGTGGGGAAACCGGCGTTTATGTGCGACTTGGTTCAACCAACCGTCAGGCGGATCGTGAGTTGATTGCAGAGCTTCGCCGGTCAGTGGAGGGTGTGGCATTTGATGAGATGCCAATGGCTGAGCTTTCCATTGATGATATAGATACCCAGGCCATTGACCAAAGTGCCCGTGAAAAATCTCCCATAGGTGAGAGAGAACTCAGAACACTCAAGTTGCTTGTACCCCACCAGGGAAGACTGGTTCCTTCAAAGGGGGCCATCATTTTGTATGGAAGGGATCGCAGATATTACTTTTCTGATGCATGGGTGCAGTGCGGACGTTTTACCGGTAAAGACAAGGCAGATATCTTTGACCACATTGAGATTTACGACCATCTTCCCCAAGCTGTTGACAGCATCATGCTGTTTCTGAAAAAACATGCCATGCGCGGGGCCGACTTTTCAGAGATCAGGCGTAAAGATGTCTGGAGCATTCCTCTTGGTATTCTGCGTGAAGCTGTTATTAATGCGTTGGTTCATGCAGACTACTCCCAGCAGGGAGCTCCCATCCGGATTGCCTTTTTTGATGATCGTATTGAAATTGAAAATCCCGGAATTCTTCTACCCGGAATGACCATCAAAGATATGAAAGAAGGTATATCAAAAATCAGAAATCCGGTTATTGCCCGTTTTTTTCGAGAGATGAATTTGATTGAGCAATGGGGAACCGGTGTGCCTCGGATGTTCAAACAGGCACAAGAACTGGGACTGCCGGAACCTCAGATTATGGAATTAGGCATGAGAGTTAGGTTCATTGTACATCTGGCCGAGCAGGTACGTATTCAGATCCATCCGGCAACAGAACAAGTAACCGAACAAGTAACCGAACAAGTAACAAAGCTTCTTGAGAGCCTTGCAAAAGAGCCACTGAGCACGAAAGAAGCCATGCAGTTCCTGAAACTGAATCACCGCCCCACTTTTTTGTACACCTATCTTCAACCTGCATTACAAACAAATTTGGTAGAAATGACACAGCCGGATTCTCCCAAGAGTCCAACGCAAAAATACCGGCTCACGGCAAAGGGACAGGGGATGATTTAATCACGATTTTACGTCCCGATCTCGCCTGGGCAGAAAAAATACAAAGGGGGTACCCAAAAGTCCGATGAAGCTGCTGATAAGAAAGGCCCGATCCATTCCAATATGATCCGACAGCCACCCCACCAAAAACGTCACCCCGGCCATGAGCATAAAACTTACCCCCATGAACACGCCGTTGGCAGTCCCCCGGTGGGCTGCACTATGATCCTGGACAATGGCAAGTTCAATGGGGGCACTGGCAAACAAAGTGGCCCCCAGCAACGCCAGCAACGGTACGGCCAGCCAGTCCGGCGCGTAAACAAAGGCCGCCATCACCACCGCAGACAGAGGAAGAATGCATAGTAGCAGACGGCGTCTTCCCATGCGATCACTCAATGTGCCACCAAAAAAGGTTCCCATGGTACCGAAGGCCTCCAGAACCGCCAAAGCGGCCCCGCCCAGCCAGAGACTTTTACCGGATTGAACCATAAAGGTGGGTAAAAAGGCCATGAGTGTGGACATCATAAAGCTACAGGCCGTCATGATTCCCACCAGCGGCAGCAACACCTGGCGCATGCGGGTCAGCACTTCCAAAAAACTACTCTGTGTGCCATTGTCAACGGGAACCACCTGGGTTTCCTTCAATTGAAAATACAAAAACAAAGATGCCATTAACCCCACTCCCACCATGGGATAGGTATTTTCAAACCCCCATTGGGAGATCATCCATACCCCCAGTATGGGCCCCAGAGTCCGCGCAATTTCACCGCCGGTCATCCAGAAACTCATGGCCCGTCCCTGATGCTCACCGGCCACTTTGGCGATCATAACCGGTCCTGCAACATGGAATATAGCCGAACTGATTCCGGCAAAAAAGAGTAATATGCAAACAACCCCATAGGATGGCGCAACTCCCAGCAACCCCATAGCAGCTGCCGTTGCCGCCGGAGCCCAGATGGCCAGACGAAAAAGATTGATGCGATCGGAAAGAAGCCCTAATACGGGATTCAACAGACTGGGGGCACGAAAAAAAACAGTAAACAACCCGGCAAGTGCCATGGTCAAAGAAAATTTGCTTATCAAAAGAGGAAGGCACACGGCAAGGAAACTTCCGAAAATATCATGGCAGAAATGTCCTCCGGAAATAATCACAATTTGACGAAATTGAAATTTATTCTCACTTTTTCCCATACATTGCTCCTAATTCTAAGGCACTTTCTGTCAAAGAGTAATCCGCCTGCTTGCCTTTTCATCTCTCTTCTGCTGTTAATTTTTCCGTACATAGAACCATTATGCACGAAAACGCCCGGCTGGAATGCGCCCAATAAAAAACCAGTGTTCTGAGTATATGCTTTTTTAGTCAAAGTCTATGTTTTTTCCGCCAATCGCCTAAAAATAAAATATCCAAAAAAATAACACCAGGCTGACAAAAAAACATTAATATGCTATCAAACGACGTTGTCATGGTTGTCCTTACAGCAATTTGGAATCATGAGAGTTTTAATTTTGCTGTGCCATCAAGGCATGGTAGCCATAAAAAATATAGAGGAGATAATATTCTCAGATGAAAATATACAATGATTGCATCCCCTGCCTTGTGCGCCAGTCTCTGGATGCTGCAAGGCTTGCAGGAAATGATGAACGAATGCACCAACGGGTGCTCAAGGCCACCCTTAATCGCCTGACTGAGATGGATCTGGATCAGTCACCACCCATCATGGCGGAGTACATCCAACAAACCATCCGACAAGTGACAGGTGAGGCAGATCCTTATAACGCCTTAAAGAAAAAGTACAATGGATTTGCCCTGGAGCTGTATCCTGAACTAAAAAAGAAAGTTACAGATTCAGCAACACCCCTTGAAACAGCCCTTAGACTCTCCATTGCCGGGAATATCATTGATTTTGGAGCACTTTCCACACTGGACGATGCAACGGTGATGGAAACCTTGAATCATGCATTAACCCAGGATGTCCATGGCGACCTTGGGGCATTGGTTCATGCCATGGGCAAGGCCCGATCCATTCTCTGGCTGGCTGACAATGCCGGTGAAATTGTATGTGACCGCCTGGTATTGGATTTGCTGGACAGAACCCAGGTGATATTTGCCGTAAGGGGGGCACCGGTCATCAATGATGCCACCCGGGAAGATGCTGATGAAACCGGTATTTCCCAGATGGTGACGGTGATTGATAACGGAACCGCCATTCCAGGTACAGTGCTGGAACGGTGTTCAGAAAAATTTCTGAAAGCCTATGACAATGCTGATTTAATTATTTCAAAGGGCCAGGGCAATTATGAAACCCTTCCCCATGATGATGATCGCATCTATTTTCTATTTAAAGCTAAATGCCCTGTGGTGGCCCAAAAAGCAGAATGTGTGGTTGGCGATATTGTGGTCCAGAACAGGCGTTAGGGCACTACTGAGGTTCATCTTGGGGCCAACCCAAAAAGCCAAAGGGGAATTTTACGATTCTCTGTTGTATAGTCCGTATCAATAACAAGGTAACTGTCCTCAATATCTTTGATCTGCTTAAAGGTTTTGTTGCGGCCACCAATCTCAAAAATTTTATTTTTCACTCTGAAATCACCAATATCTGAATAGAAAACTTCACTGAAACAACTGGCAAAGAAGGTTTCTCTCTCCGTTCCTGTGTTGATTTCCACTCCGAATTCATCGGCATAGGCATGGAGGATATTGGTATTTTCAAATAGAAGCTTTTCCGGTTTTTTTGACACCTTTGTTGAATATTTTTTTATGGGATGAAATACCTTGGACGTCTTGAGAATGTCCAGGTAGATGGACAGGGTTGGATGGGAGATGCCCAGCTCCATGGACAGTTTTGCCATATTAACCTTATACGGCACCCTTGATTCCACCAGCTTTGCAATCAGTTTTTTAAAAACAGAAATTTGTTCGTAATGAATTTTGTTGCAAGAGGGAATGTCCTCGTTGATTATTTTCTGAAGCGCATTGAAAAGTTTATTTTTAAACGTATTCCTATCTTCCACGAAAAAAGGGTAGGCCCCGAACTTCAAATACTCCTGAAAGTCATTCAAAATACCGGAATGTGAAAACGCCAAATCCATGCTGATCTGTGATCCACGGGCTACAATTTCATCCAATGAGAGATCTGGCAGCACCTTTTTCTTACTCAACTCAAGATATTCGGAAAAATTTAATGTTCCCATATCCACAGTGACACACCGTCTACTCAGGTCATATTTTTCATACAAGATATTCAGCATGGATGACCCACTAAAGCGGATAGACATGTCAGGAAATGAATCGTAAATATTTTTTATTTCCTGGGCCCAATTATTGTACTTGTGGATTTCATCTATCACAAGCACCTTACCACCAAACCGGGCAAACTCATCGGCAATATCATAGAGTTTCGTGTCTGCAATATAAATATCATCGGCACTGAAATACAAAAATTC
>CAYSSE010000051.1:0-20161 GCA_964433355.1 uncultured Desulfocicer sp. | reverse complement strand
AGGCGCTTCCGGCCCCACAACGGTGAGGTCAATCTCATTGTCAGCGGCAAAGGTTACCAGGGATTCAATGTCTTCAGCCCCAATGGGCACATTTTCAGCATCAATAGCCGTACCGGAATTGCCCGGTGCACAATAGATTTTATCCACCAGATTGCTCTGGGCAATTTTCCACACCAAAGCATGCTCTCTGCCGCCACTTCCCACCACAAGAACCTTCATTATTATCTTCTCCTGATTCAATTATATATATTTTTCAAGGCGCGTTATTTGGATACACCGAAAAAATCACGTCGTTCTGTTTTAAAATTTTGGCTGGATGAAATGGCATGCTTCATATTCCCTTATAATCATATGAAGAATGCCGGAATGTTTTGGAAAAGTGTAAACCACAGAATGAAGCATGCCGACGAAATAATTATTTTTCTATGTCAGGCCATTGTCGGAGCTACTCCATGGCCAAGTCAATGAGACGATCTAAAAGCGCAGGAAAAGAGTATCCAGCCACCTGGGCCGCTTGGGGATAGAGACTGGTAGCCGTCATACCGGGAATGGTGTTGGTCTCCAGCACATAAAGACGTCCCTGGGATAAAATCATGTCTGTACGACTGTATCCTTTCAGGAATAATGCCTTATGAGCAGCCATGGCATGGGCCTGAACCTGATCCCGAATGGCATCTTCAATGCGTGCCGGACATATCTCCTCAGTGGCACCTGGCGTATATTTGGCGGTGTAGTCAAAAAACTCAAACCCCTCACCAGGCAAAATCTCAATAACCGGCAGGGCTTCCAGTGTATCGTTGCCCAATACCCCGCAGGTAAGTTCCACCCCATCCACATAGGTCTCAACCATGGCCACATCATCAAATGACAACGCCGTTTGAACCGCTGCGGCCAGTTCTTTTTCTTCCCGGACAATGGACATCCCCACACTGGAACCTGCACAAACCGGTTTCACCACCAGGGGCAGTCCTAACTTTTCAACATAGTATGCCGTATCCCGGGTCATGGATTTATGAATCACCAGATGTTCCGGCACCGGAATCTGTGCCTGGATATACATCTCCTTGGCTGCCAGCTTGTTCATGGCAAGGGCACTACCCAGCACACCCGCGCCCTGGTAAGGAATTTTTAACAAATCCAGAAGCCCTTGAACAGTCCCATCCTCTCCGTTGGGGCCATGGAGGATCAACAGGGCCACATCAATGGATGCGGCCTGGGCCACAAGAAGTGCCAGATCCGTTTTAGGATCGTACCGATGGATCTCATATTTATTTTTATCCAGGGCCTCATAAACCTGTTGACCACTGTTCAAGGAGACATCCCTTTCCGGCGTGTCTCCACCTGACAACAATGCCAGTCTTATTTTTTTCATCCTAAGTTTCCCCCCCTATTTTATCCACTTGCTGATTTTGATCCAGCATATTATCTACACTGGCGGATTCCCGAGAGCCGTCATGAGCCCCGGAAAAAATCTGTTCCTTGGCCAAATCAAATTCTTCCCTGGTAATTAAATCACTCAGATAGAGCTGGGCCAGATCAGACAAGCGTTTGTCCGGTGAGTCCGACACGGCTTCAAGCATGGGTATGGCATTCCCCTGGGATGCCGGGGTATGTTCCAGGGCCATCATATTAGAAGCAGATGGTGTACCGCCATCAATTTTAAAAGAGGCCATCCCCCCCAGAAGCTTGATCTCAACATTACGGCCCTGGAACTGGGGAAATGCAAGAATCTCTTTTATCTCCCGGGTGTTTTTTTTCATCCTTAGATAAAAAATCCAGAAAAGTGCAATAATAAGGACGGCAAGGCCTGCCATGATCCAGGGCAGATAATGGTAAACCCCCTTGAACAGGACCACTGTGACACCGATGCCCGCCAGAAGAAACACATGGAGAAGCAGTACAAAATATGCGGCAAAGAGGCTTTTAAAAATACCCTCTTGATCTCTTTTTTTATTCTTCATAAAATCCTTAAGTATATTTTCAGAATTCATCCAGTTATGACCGCATACTGGATAATTGGCTCAACACCCGTAAGAAGTTGATAATTAAATTTTTAATCTTATAGAAAACAGGCCCTGTTTGCAAGGTAAAATCTTTTCAAATGTTTATTTTCTTGACACTTTTTGTCGGTTACTGTATCCAATTTAATTTTATTAAAGAATAGAATTTTATAGGCTCAGTCACATTTTACTGCCAAAGGCAAGCAATGTCAGAATAAACCGTTGCGCTTGATAAAAAGGCAATTTCATCCCAGGCTCAAAGGGAAAAACGCAAGCCTGACCCCGTGTTGCCAACAAATATCTGGGCGGCTGGAATCGAAGCCAAGCCCATTCTTTAAATGTGACCCCCTGGAATCCTTCACCATAAGCAGGCATATAGATCATGAGTAAAAAAACACCCATTTCCCAGATACGCAATATCGGTATTATGGCCCACATTGATGCGGGCAAAACCACTGTCACCGAACGAATCCTTTACTACACAGGCAAATCCCATAAAATCGGCGAAGTCCACGATGGGGAAGCTGTCATGGACTGGATGGAGGATGAACAGAACCGAGGCATCACCATCACCTCTGCTGTCACCACCTGTCAGTGGAACAAATCCCTGATCCAGATCATAGACACCCCGGGTCATGTGGATTTCACCATTGAGGTGGAGCGGGCCCTTCGGGTTCTTGACGGGGCAGTGGGGGTTTTCTGTGCTGTGGGTGGGGTGGAACCCCAGTCGGAAACTGTGTGGCGCCAGGCAGATAAATACAATGTTCCCAGAATTGCCTTTATCAATAAAATGGATCGCACCGGGGCTGATTTTTTTAAGGTGGTCAACATGATTCAGAAACGGCTCAAGGCCACACCATTGATAATTCAGATTCCCGTGGGCTCAGAAGATCAATTTTCCGGGGTGATTGACCTCATTTCCATGGAACAGATCACCTGGGATGATGAAACACTGGGGGCGGAATTTTCCCAAACCCCCATTGAACCGGACATGGAATCCCAGGCCCTGGAATACAGGGAAGCACTTCTGGAAGCGCTGTCTGAGGTGGATGATACCATCATGGAAAAATACCTTGGGGAAGAAGATATCTCAATAAAAGAACTCCAGGATGCCGTCCGATCTGCCACCATCTCCCGGGCACTGGTTCCGGTGATGTGCGGCACTGCTTTAAAAAATAAAGGCATACAACCCCTTTTAAATGCCATTGAAAGTTTTCTGCCAAGCCCCAAGGATATTCCCCCGGTGAAGGGCATCCACCCACACACAGAAAAAATTGTGGAGTATCCGCCCAACAAAACGGCCCCCCTTTCCGCATTGATTTTCAAAGTCTCCATGATTGAAGGGCGCAAGCTCTCCTTTGCAAGGATCTACAGCGGAACCCTCAAGGCCGGTGAAGATGTATTTAACCCCACCCTGAACAAAAAAGAAAAAATCTCCCGGATTCTTAAAATGCACGCCAATAAGCGGGAACGGGTGGAAGAAGCATATGCCGGAGACATCGTGGGCATCCTGGGATTGAAAAAAAGTTCCACCGGGGAGACCCTGTGCTCCTCCAAAGACCAGGTACTTTTGGAGAGAATGGAATTTGATAAACCCGTCATTTCCATTGCCATTGAGCCCAGAACCCATGCGGATCAGGAAAAACTTGAAGAGGTATTAGAAAAATTTACCATTGAAGATCCCACGTTAAAAGTGAACATCGACACGGACACAGGCCAAACCATACTGTCCGGAATGGGGGAACTCCACCTGGAGATCATCATCAGCCGCATGAAAAGAGAATTTAAAACTGATGTCAATGTGGGTAATCCCCAGGTGGTTTACCGGGAAAGTATGGATGCCCCTTCCACTGGGCATGCCCTTTTTGACAGGGAAATTGCCGGAAAACAGCATTTTGCAGAAATTACCCTGGAGTTGTCCCCCCTGGAGCGTGATAAAGGCGTTGAATTTGTCTTCCAGGCCCCGGAAGAATCCATGCCTGAAACTTATATTTCTGCCGTGGAAAAGGGATCAAGGGAGGCCTTGGAAGGTGGTTTTCTCAAGGGATATCCCATGGTGGACACCCGGATAACCGTAAAAGATGCCTCATGCCGGGAATCCCAGAGTTCCGAACTTGGATTTTCCGTGTGTGCCTCCATGGCCTGTAGAAATGCCATGGAACAAGGAGCGGTACACCTGCTCCAGCCCATCATGGATGTGGAGGTGCTGGTGCCGGATAATTACATGGGAGAAGCCATTGGTGATTTAAACACCCGGGGGGGTAAAATTGAATCCATTGAAGCCAGAAGTGACATCCAGGTGATCAGTGCCACGGTTCCCCTATCCAAAATGTTTGGTTACTCCACGGCATTAAGATCCGCCACCCAGGGCAGGGGAACCTTTTCCATGAAATTTTCCCGATTTGACAAGGAATAATGCGTAGACCCAAGAAAAATACGGTTACGCTATGATCAGACCCATTTTTGTAGATATTCGGGTTGGTAATGTAAATGTTTGGGCAGTGCCCCATATTCGCCCATTTGGGACTGCGTAGCATACTAATGCTATGTGAGCAGGCCAAAATGGGTGAATATGGGGTGCTGGCCGAATATTTACCTTTTTTTCTTTTTTTGCTTTTCTATCTTCCCAAGAATCTCCTGGGCGGTTGTTTTCATCTCTCCATCAGGAAGCAGACCAACACTTTTTTTTAAATGGAAAACTGCATTTTTAAAAGAGTTGATCTCATGGTAATAACGACCCAGGTAGTAATGGGTCTCATCTGTCCGCTTCTTTTGTCTGGCCACATCGGCCATGAAATAATAGGACTTTGGAAACACATCCCCGGCAGTTTGTATGGTTTTTAATAATCCCCGCTCCGCCTTATCCCCAGCCCCCATCATCCACAGGGCCCAAGCCTGATAATAGATGGTCTGGGTGGCAATGGCCGGTATTTTTTCAAGCCCTCCCATGAGGTCAAAGGCTTTTTTACCATCTCCGGCCAATAGATATATGTGCCCTGCTTCCAGGAGGATATAGGGATCAAACACCCGCTTTGCCAAGGCCAGGCGCACATGCACCAGGGCCTCATCCAATCGGGACACCCGGGACAGCAAAATCGCCATCCCATAATGCACCGCAGCGTCATCTGGATTTTTTTCCAAAAGATGAATAAATTTTTGTTCTGTTTTATCTACGTCACCATAAAGACCTGCCAGACGAGATTTAACCAGATCAAAACGAAAGGGATCAATGCCGTTATTCACTTTCATATCATCCCCATGTTTATCCAGCCAGGATGAAATATAAACGATGCGCTCCGCAGAACCGGGATGGGTCTTGAGATAGGCAGGTATATGTTCAGAACCATACCAATCCTGGGAACGAATTTTCTCAAGACCTGTCAATAATCCCCGAGGAGAAAATGAGGCCGCCTGGGTCAGAACAATTCCCTTTTGATCTGCCTCGGTTTCATTTTCCCGGCTGTAGGCCAGCATGGAGGTCTGTCCCACCGCCATGGATCCCATCACCACAGCCTGACCGGCATCCGCACCGCCAGCAACCCCCACCAATACCCCAGCCAATACCCCAGCCAGGGTTCCCATGTTCACCACCTTGGATCGGTCGATCATCTGGGAAACATGACGACATGCGGCATGGGCAGACTCATGGCCAAGAATTCCGGCCAATTCATCCACATTATCAAGGGAGGTGATCAATCCCCGGTGCACAAAAATATTCCCTCCGGGGGTGGCAAAGGCATTAAATTGCCCATCATCCACAATGTAAAATGAGAAGGGAAATGGCTGGGGGGGCAATTGCTCAACAATGCGTCTTCCCACCTCGGATACAAGGGCCACAGACATGGGATCTTTAATCAATTTATTCTGCATGGAAATGGCCTCCATGAATTCACCGGCCAGTTTTTTTTCCTCGGTAATGGAGATGGCCCATGCAAAATTAACCTGTGAGTGCAAAAAAATCAAAGCAAACACCCACAATACTTTTCTCCCCGTTGTCATATTGAAACTCCCTTATAAAAGCTTGATAAAAGCCTGATTCCGAAAAAGTCATTATTGAGCAACATTAAAAATTATACGCCATTATCTGATACCCGGGCATGAATATCAACCAAACTCATCATTTTTTTTGACAAGGTTATATTTTTTTATTATAAATTATGCTTTTAAAATTTTTAACCGCCCCCCCCAAGAGGAGACACAATGCAAACCGGAAAAGTGAGCCAACGCATCACCTATTTCATGAAAAAAAGAGACATTGACCTGGAAAAACTTTCCCAGCTCACAGGTCTTGAGGCCCCATTTTTAAATACCATGCTCACCGACAATGTTTATCCCCCGCTGGGACCCTTGATGAAAATTGCCAGGGCACTTGGGGTTCGTCTGGGAACCTTTCTGGATGACCAGGATACCACAGACCCCTTTATTGTCAGGCGTCCAGACAGAGAAGCTGAAATCAGTGTACTCGGTGGCAAGGGAAAACCTGCCGCCCTGAAATTTTACTCCCTTGGAAAGGGGAAGACCGACCGTCACATGGAACCTTTTTTTGTTGAAATCCTTCCGGAATCTGCCAAAGAAAAAACCCTTTCCTCCCATGAAGGGGAAGAATTTATTGTGGTACAGCAGGGAAGTATTGAAATCATTTACGGCAAAGAGACCTACCTGCTCGAACAGGGTGACAGCGTTTATTACAATTCCGTGGTACCGCATTATGTTAGCTGCATGGGGGATGAAAAAGCGGAAATCCTTGCAGTTATCTACATTCCCAAATAAGCCAAACCAATTATGATGGGCCTGTAAAAACTTGATTTTTTAAGTATGGATGCCAACTGATTACAATCAAAATTGATTCAGCAATTTTAATTATGGATTTCCAAACGGCACCAATGGTGCGTAATGTGCTGAATTTACGTTGAGCGAAACCGTAAATTTGCAGTTTGGAAAGCCATCAAGTGTCATAATTAGAATTGCTGAAATTGATTACAATCAACGCCCCTCGGACTAAAAAGCCAGGAGTTGCACTGCCAATTTTTTATAAAATCATTTTGTTACGAGTTCATCACCCATGGAGACGATAAAATGGAAACGCAAAAAGGCTTAAGGGAGATCACCCTGGGTCAAATTCTTGATGAAACCGTCAAGAAATATCCAGACAATGAAGCCATTGTCTATGTGGACAGAGATTTTCGACTCACCTACCGACAATTTGCCGACGTGGTGGATGAGATGGCCAAGGGTCTCATGGCATTGGGGATTAAAAAGGGCGAAAAGGTTGCCATTTGGGCCACCAATATTCCCTATTGGGTCACCCTGCAATTTGCAACGGCCAAAATCGGTGCCATCCTGTTAACGGTGAACACCAGCTATAAAAAGGCGGAACTTTCTTACCTCCTTGAGCAGTCAGAAACGAAAAACCTCTTTCTCATTGATGGCTTCCAGGACACCGATTATGTCAACACCATTTACGAACTGGTACCGGAATTAAAAACCCAGCAGCGGGGAAGTATTTCATCAAAAAAATACCCCCACCTGAAACGGGTCTGTTTTCTGGGCCAGGAAAAGCACCGGGGCATGTACTCCATCCCGGAAATCCGGGGATTGAACCCCATTGTATCCGATGAAGAATATCAGGCAAGACAAGCGTCTTTAAATCCCCATGATGTGGTAAACATGCAGTACACTTCAGGTACCACAGGCTTTCCCAAGGGGGTCATGCTCAGCCATTACAACATTGGCAACAACGGCTTCTGGATCGGTGAAAACCAGAATTTTTCAGAAAAAGACCGCCTGTGCCTACCCGTGCCCCTGTTCCACTGTTTTGGCTGTGTGCTGGGGGTTCTTGCCGCTGTGACCCATGGCACCGCCATGGTGATTCTGGAAGGATTTGACCCCCTGCTGGTCATGGCATCGGTGGAACAAGAAGGCTGCACCGCCCTTTATGGCGTGCCCACCATGTTCATTGCCCTTCTGGAAAATCCCCTGTTTTCCAAATTTGATTTTTCCACCCTTAGAACCGGTATTATGGCAGGCTCCAACTGTCCGGTGGAGATCATGAAACAGGTCATTGAAAAGATGAACATGTCTGAGATCACCATCTGCTATGGCCTCACCGAAGGCTCTCCGGTGATGACCTATACCCGCATCCATGATGAACTTCAAAAACGGGTGGAAACCGTGGGTCAGGCCCTACCCCACATTGAAGTTAAAATAATTGACCCGGAAACCGGTGAAGCTTTGCCCCCCAACACCCAGGGGGAGGTGTGCTGCCGGGGGTACAACGTCATGAAGGGCTACTACAACAATCCCGATGCCACCGCCGAAGCCGTGGACAAAGACCAATGGCTCCACTCCGGCGATCTTGGCATACTGGACCCCGATGGATTTCTTTCCATCACCGGTCGACATAAAGATATGATCATCCGGGGAGGGGAAAATATCTACCCCAAAGAAATTGAAGAATTTCTTTACCGCATGGAGGGGATCCAGGATATCCAGGTGGCAGCAGTGCCCAGTGAAAAGTACGGCGAAGAGGTGGGGGCATTCATTATTCTCAAAAAAGAGTCGGACATTGAGGAGAGTGATATAAAGGATTTTTGTCGGGGAAACATCAGCCGACATAAGATTCCTCGATATATCTCCTTTGTGGAGGGCTACCCCATGACCGCCAGTGGTAAAATTCAAAAATACAAACTTACGGAAATGTCAGAAACTATTTGGCCGGATCGAAGGTAGGCAGCAGTTATTGTCCACCGCTTCAACTTTTTGTCAAGGAGTCCCATACCCTCTTTAAATTTCATGGTGGATTTTGATAATATCAATGACTATTTTTTTCACCCATTGTTTTTATTAATACGGAAAAATTATTTTCCCATATCACACAACGTTTACCATGAAATATAAACAGGATGCGAAGTCCCTCTTCTGAATCTCTGATTCAGGAGGGGGCGTTGACTCCTATCAAAATTTTAAACAGCATCTTGCTCAGGAGACCTCCAGAGAAAGATGCTTTGCAGCCCACAGGGCCGCTTGTAATCTGCCGCTGACATTAATTTTCTGAAAAATATTGTGCAAATGGCTTTTTACGGTATGGGGGCTGATGTAAAGCGCCTCGGCAATCTGACGGTTGGAAGCACCCTGGGCAATTTCCTCCAATATTTCCCGTTCCCGGGGGGTTAAAAGGGTATTCTGAGGCACCTCTTTTTTATCAGAGCCATAGTCAAAATCAGCCTCTCCCTGGAAAGAAAATGCTGTACCCTTTTCCGTTGATCGCACCACCCTGCCCCTGACGGATACCCGGGCACGACTGCCCACTGGCCCAAGGTAACCCAGAGGAATATCAAGATTCAACTCCATCACCATGCCCACCTCCAGGCCACTATCCAGATTTACCAAGGCACCGGTGGAAGAGATATCCTTGCTGCGAAGATTCATGGTGCCCTGGGAATGGGTTTCTCCCTCCACAAATTTTAATTGAACCGGGATCTCAAGGTCAAACCGCTCAACTGCTCTTTTATTCTCCATGGATTCCATGATGCACGCCCCTTATTTATAAAAAATCGGCAAAAACGCCCCCTGAGTCTTCAGATCAGAGTGTTGACTATCTGTCCCCATCCATTGTCTTGTAACCTCAGTATATCTTAGAGGACACTGCATTCCCTGTCAATGTGCGCCAGTATATTTCCCCCCCTGATAAATTAGCGCTTTTTGGGTGGGTTTCTGTTTGGTTCAATATTTTATGTCAGGTCATAATTGCATGAAATTCACCCTGTATCAAACATTGGACTTGGTTCTAAGCTCAGCAACTTTTGACAGTGCACATCTGATATCAACAATTAAGGAATTGAAATTTAACAGTATATTTAATTGTTGACTGTTTGATTCATATTCACTGGCCGACGTTAAAACCAACCTCCAAACATTGCAAATCTTGGCTACCCACTTAAGGCGGGACAGCCTTTAAAATCAAACGTATTACCATCCTTGACTTTAGGGGTTAAAAGTTAGTTACCCACATAAAAAGTCTTGAAAAGATCCCACCTTAAGTGGTTAGCCCAAATCTATTATTAAATCAATCTATGCCCTGCCGTATTGTTTCAATTTCTTTAATAGTGTCTTCCGGGTAATTCCCAGTCGTCTGGCCGCCTCACTGCGATTTCCACCGGCCGAATCCAGGGTCTGCAGCACGGCCTCCCGCTCCACTTCAACCAAAGGGATGTCCTTCATGGGCAAATGGCTTACCAGCCCAAATTGATCTTCTCCAACGCCCTCATCCCCCGGGGCAAAGGGAAGATCAGCAAGGCTGATATATTGGGATCGGGTCAGCACCACACACCGTTCCACACAGTTCATAAGCTCTCTGACATTCCCCGGCCAGGCATAACGAATCATGGCCTCCATGGCCTCCGGGGCAAATCCTTTGATATCCCGATGATTTTTCTCAGCAAAACCTTCAAGAAAATAAAGAGCCAGCTCTGGCACATCCTCCCGCCGCTCACCCAATGCGGGGATGGACAGCCGTACCACATTCAGGCGAAAAAAAAGATCTTCACGAAAGGTGCCTTTGGACACCATGTCTGCCAAATCCCTGTTGGTGGAGGCAATGACCCGGACGTCCACCTTTATATTTTTATCCCCTCCCACGGGGGTGACCTCCTTTTCCTGGAGAACCCGTAACAGTTTTGCCTGCATGGCAAGGGTCATCTCGCCGATTTCATCCAGCAGGATACTGCCGCCATGGGCCTCCCGGAACCGACCCTTTCGCTGACGTTCCGCCCCGGTAAAGGCTCCCCGTTCATGGCCAAACAATTCCGATTCCAGAAGCGTTTCCGTAATGGCGGCGCAATTGATGCGCACAAAGGGGGCAACCTTTCTGGGGCTATTAAAGTGGACTGCCTCGGCAATGAGTTCCTTACCGGTGCCAGAAGCCCCTGTGATGAGAATATTTGCATCCGAAGAAGCCACCATCTCAACGGTGTCCAAAAGGGTACTCATGACAGCACTGCGACCAATAATGCGCTCCCGGTCAAACCCCTTTCCCAGGCGTTGCTTCAAGGTTTCATTTTCCTGTTTCAGATAAATGCTTTCCAATATACGAGCCATGGTTAATTTTAATTTTTCAAAATCCAAGGGCTTGGTCAGGTAATCACAAGCCCCTTTTTTAAGGGCATTCACCGCCGTTTCCACAGAGGAATAGGCCGTCATGATCACCACCGGTAAAGAAGGATTGTATTGATGAATGGCATCCAGTGCCTCCATACCCGACATGTTCACCATGCGCATATCCATCAGAACAATGTCAAACCCACCCTCCTGAACTTTTTTTACCCCCACCATGCCATCATCGGCCAGGACGATTTCATACCCCCATCCGCTGAGCAGCGTTTTTAACATGCTTCGATGCCCGGCATCATCATCCACAACCAGCACCCGCTTTTTTGCTTTCATATCTGCCTGCCATCCCGTGTCTTTTTCTGGTTACTCCATGATCCATTTTCTGGAATTAATTTCTATCACAAGGCATCATCCAACTGGATGAAAAAACGTGTTCCTTCGCCTGGCGAACTTTCCACCCAGATATCCCCTCCCAACGCTTCCACCGCACGATATACCATGGCAAGGCCAAGGCCGGTTCCATTGGATCGGGTGGTAAAATAAGGGTCAAATATTTTATCCAAATCTCCCGGTGAAATCCCCCTTCCTGTATCTGCCACCCTAATGACAATGCCATTTCGACCCCGGGCATTGGTCACCGAGATCGACAGAGCCCCCCTGCTATCCATGGCTTGCAGTGAATTCAAATAAAGATTCAACAAAATTTGATTCACCCGATCAGGGTCGGTGTTAAGCCACACCGTATCCGTCTCAAAAAGAGTTTTCATAACAATCTGCTGTTTTTTTAAATCCGGGGCAATCAACCGGAGGGAGTGATCAATCATCTCTTTGATATTCACCCGTTTTTTAACAACGGGTACTGGCCTTGCAAATTCCAGGAGTTGGGTCACGGCTCGGTTCAGTCGTTCCACCTCCTGGATCATTATCCCTGCCACCTCCCGATCCTCTGGGATATCTTCATAGCGTTCAAGAAACCAGGTGGCAAAGCCCTTGATGGAGCTTAGGGGATTTCTTATTTCATGGGCCACCCCGGCCGCCAACTTACCCACTGCGGCAAGACGTCGATTCCGATCCACCTCTTTTTTCATGGCTTTAAATTCCGTTAAATCATGGAAAAGAAATAAATAGCCCGACTGCATTCCCCCCTCACTGAAAATAGATGAGGCGGTTACATCCAGAAGCAACTGGCGATCTCCATGCACCGTGCAGGAGATCTCCCCAGCTCTCTTCTGGGTGGCTTCCCTCAGCCCTTTTACCAAAACAGCCATCTCAGGGGGTAATTTAATGTCCCCCTGGTTGACAGGCCCAAGGATTTCCAGGGCGGCACCGTTGCGAGAGATAATCTCCATATTTTTTCCCACAGTGATCAATCCTGCGGGCATGTTGGCAATGACCTCATCGGAAAATGCTTTCACCCGGGACAGGGAGCTTCTGGCAGATCGATATCCCTGCAAGGCCACCACACACACCACCCCCACCCCCCCCAGGGCAAAAAAAAGGACACCCATGAAAATTGCATGGGTCACTGCCTTGTGTTTAATCTGGTCAATTTCTTTCATATTAATGGCTGCAAAAATCACCTGATGCTGACGTCTTTCTTCTCCATCCCCCGGGGGGGAAAAATGGGATCGGAACCAGTCCATCTTCCCCGACATGGGGGGGGGATCTTCCCATTTTTCATCAAAAGAATCCGGGGGAGAGCAACGGATATTGTCCTTATCAATAGGGCATCCAGGCGACACCCGGGGGAGACCTTTGTGTCTAAACTTTCTGTGTGCTGGTGCAAATTCTTTATATACTTCAAAAACATGGGCATCTTGTTTTGAGATAAATTCCCGGTGAAAAAGAGGCAATTTCCCCTGATCAAAAACAATGTCCGGCATCTTTTCATATATCTGCCCCACCTTTGTTTCATCACTGTGAGCAAGAATGAGCCCCCCCCGATCGGTGATCATCATATATTCAATTTCAGGCTGCTCCGCCGTTTCTGCAAGCAATCGCTGAACCCTTTTGCCCCCCCACCGGGTGGTGATCATACCCGTTCGGGTACCCGCCTCAAAGGAGCGAATCAGCAAAAGCCCCTTACCGGTTAGCTTTTCCTTTATTCTGCCATGTTGTTCCCGGATATTATCAATGGTCATCAATACAAAAATGGGCACAAGGATGACAAATATCCCGATGATGACCAGGGGGGAAAGCCCGGGTACCCCCCCCTTTAGTATTTTAGATTTTATCATAGCTTATCCCTTTGCTCGTGAGTTGTAAGTTCTATGGGTTTGGCAAGCCATTATTGTGTAACTTATTGAAATAAATAGAACTGAAGTTTTTGTTTTCATTTTTTCACTAATAATAAATTCAATAGATTATGAGAACTTACAACTCACGAGATCCCTTTGCTACCCATATCTCAATGGGCACAATACCCCTGCTCCTGCATTGTGTCCCCAATTGATCTGGAATAGTCAAAATCACAGACAAGCCAGATCTCTAAATTTAAGAATGCAAAATAAATACCAGTGATAAAAAATTGGCCAAGGTAATGATCAAACCCCAAAATTTAATGGGTGTTGAAAAGGCATTAAATCATCCCGTAAGTACCCATACATATGTTTTTCAGTATTCTACAGAGATATGCCATTGATATTTATGGATTTTATTTTGAGAAATAGTAAATATTCGGGTTGCAATGTAAATGTTTGGTCAGTGCCCCATATTGGTCTATTTGGGACTGCGTAGCATACTAATGCTATGTGAGCTGGCCAGAATGGGTGAATATGGGGTGCTGCCCGAATATTTACGAGAAATATATGATCGGGTACTTACTATGCTTGATCCAGCTAATCGCATATAACGGGCATGTCCTGATGGACACAACGAATATAGGGTCGTAGACGCGGAGCCAAATGGCTGTATGCCGCCCCCGGGGAGGGGTAATGGAAGCGACCCGGAACTGTTAGACAGCCCAATTGGTCTGTTCCATTACCCCTCCCCGGGGGCTCTGCTGAGGTAACCGTGGAGGCTACCTTTTCATATAAAAGAGGTGACATGCTTGGCTTGTTTATTTTTTATCCCTTAGTGTCCCCCTCTGCCTCCTGGCACAAGGGATGTCTCTGGATACTTTATACCCATATGGATACCTTCAATGGATACTAAGTACCCATATCCACAATTTCCATCCTGGCGGTGCATCCCACGGCATATTTAAATATAGTTGTTTATTTTCAGTATTTTAAAAAATTTATACAATGTTGGCACGGCACTTGCTTTTAAAAACACCAAGAACGAAATTGATTTTTCTTTAAAATTTAACAATCAACATTAGTTTAACCAAGCAACACCTCAATGCCAAGGAGGCACCATGAAAAAACAGACACTCATGATAACAGCAATTATTTTCACCCTGATGGCCATCACGGCACCTGCCTTTGCCGGAAACTGTGGTGTACAAAAGTACAAAGGTAATCAGAACTGTCCCCGATACATGAAGAGCCCCGGACAGAACTGGGCCAGCCTTACAGAGGAGCAGCAAACTCAACTCAAGGCCCTGCACCAAAAATTTGTGGATGACACGGCCAACCAGAGAGCATCCATGGTTTCAAAACAAGAAGAAATCCGAATTCTCATGGAAACCAGTGCACCAGATCGAGACAAATTGATAACTCTGAGTGCTGGGCTTGCGGACGAACAAAAAGCTGTCATGGCCAAAGGCATTGATTTGGCATTGGAAGCCAAAAAAATTGCACCGGAACTTCGCCTTCCCATGTTCTTCCGCAGCATGGGTATATTCCCAGGTAAAGGTGGATTCCATGGCCATAAAAAAGGACAAAAACGCTACCAACAGCAAATGGCATGTCCAGGACAAAACGCTGCTGCCACTGTCAGCGAATAGATGGCACGCCCGCACATGAGTGCTGAGCCACTGAAAAGAAAAAACGGATTAGTTCCCATGTGAATAAACAGATAAATCCAACCCGTTGCAGAAAGTGAGCCCCCCTGCCATCTTTCTGCAATGGGCGTTCTGGTTAGTCTTTACCCAGGAAACCCATTCCCCCTCCCCAAGTGACAATCTTGTGATCAAAGCCCACAATATTATCCAACTCTCCTCCTTTTTTCCTTGATCCCGTGATCATTCTTTTGTACAGTCTTTGTCCTTTGAGGGTTTGATTGAGGGAATCAACACCCCCTGAGCTAAAAACTCAGAAATTTTCGGCATCCTTCATATGAGCCCAAAAGTAGTTTACACTCTTTTGGGAAAAGCTTCTCCAAGCGTAAACTGATCAAAAAAATTGTAAAGCGCTTTTGAAGGATGCCAAATTTTCTTGCCGATTTTTTTATAAGAAAGTCTCACCAACATGCTGGAATTAAAAGACTTTCATTTTTCGTTGTGGCTGGTCTTACAGCCATGTATGTTTATATGAAAGAGTAGATACGTCTAATATTCTTTTGCACTTCGTTGTGGACAGGCGAGGCCAGAATAAGGTCTGCCCGTGGCAGTTATAAAAAATCATAAATATTAGAATGTTGCTGATCAGGGAACCAACGTGGCTAAAATGAAAGCCATCCCGAAACAGTATACAACAGGAGCTGGAGATGCGTTTATTTGACAGCCACGCACACATTGATGATATCAGTTTTAAAGGGGATTTTACCCAAACCATGGAACGGGCAGAGACGGCAGGGGTAAAGGCTGTCATGGTGGTGGGAATAAACCTTGAAACAGTACAAAAGGCCATAAAGCTGGTTGAAAAACATGCAAACCTGTTTACTTCGGTGGGGGTGCATCCCCATGATGCCAACACCTGTTCCGAAGAGGTTCTCTCATCACTAAAGGCCCTTGCCAGCCATGAAAAAGTCAAGGCTTGGGGGGAAACAGGTCTTGATTTCAACCGCATGCACTCCCCGATGGATGTCCAGGAGAAATGGTTCATCCGTCAGATTGAAGCCGCAGATGAGGCCCATCTTCCCATGATTTTCCACGAACGGGATTCCCGGGGCAGGCTGCTTGAGATCCTAAAAACCATGGACAATAAAAAACGGCAGGGGGTGATCCACTGCTTTAGCGGCACCCGGGAAGAGATGTTCCAATACCTTGATCTGGGGTATCACATTGGCATCACTGGCATTGTGACCCTCCAGCAGCGGGGGCAATATTTAAGGGAACTTGTCCCCCATATTCCCCAGGATAGACTGCTAATTGAAACCGATGCCCCCTATCTGACACCGGCCCCCATGAAAAACAAAACTCGCAGAAACGAACCTGCCTTTGTGGCAGCGGTACTCAACAAGATTGCCGCCATCCGAAACAATGATCCCCATGAGCTTGCAGAAGCCATCTGGAATAACACCCTGAATCTTTACAATATTAAAATGTAACATAGTAAATATTCGGGTTGACACTGTAAATGTTTGGCCAGTGCCCCACATCACCACAAATTTTTCTGTGGGTCAGGCTAATCAAACGGGCTTACAAGTTGCCTTGCACGCCCCGAAGTCTTTAGTTCAGGGGGTTGCTGACTATGCTTTTTTCAGCACATTTCCAACGCTTAATGCAACCTGATAAGCAACTGGAGGTGAAACAGAATTACCTATTTGTCCAAGCACTTGATATACAGCCCCTGCAAATTTCCACGATTCAGGAAAGCCTTGAATTAAACCAACATCTTGAACTGAAAGTCTAAAGTGACCATTTTTTGCTGGAAATGCGGATGCTCTTTTTCTGTCTGCTTGAACCCCATTAGGCCATATTCCCATATCCCCCCAAACCTTTTGTCCTGCTGTACTATTCAGAATAGATGTTGTATTTCTTTTTCCTGTAAAGGCGCTTCTAATGGTGGGTGCTAAGTTATCAAACCCGGTAAACCCGGTAATCGGTAATCCCAAACATTCCCTTACCCCACTTGTTTTTAGTAGCCCCTCATCAAACAAAGAGCGGGTATAAGCCCCTTTATTATTTAGATGTATCCAAGTATGGGTAGGTTGGGGACAAATAAATTTATTAAAATGCACCTTGTTTTTGAAGCCGACAAAAAACACTCTTTTTCTAATCTGTGGGACGCCATAGTCTGCGGTATGCATTTCAAACATAGCTATCGAATAATCTGAAAGCTGATCAAAAATACACTTCTTAACAAAATCTTCAAATTTTGGATTGAGTATTCCGGGAACATTTTCTGCTATAAACACCTTAGGTTTTATTGTATTAACAGCCCTGATAAATTCTCCCCACATATTTCTTTTATCATATAGACCTTTTTGAGCACCAGCAATTGAAAATGGTTGACATGGTGGACCCCCATGAATTATGTCTACTTTTCCTTGATAAGTACCCCAATCCATATTGGTTACATCACCTTCTTCAGGACCACAGTATATATTTTTACATTGTAAATTAAAAGATAACGTATCCTTGCATATTGGTATAAGCTCATAAGATGCCACATGCTTATACCCTGCCTTAAAGAAACCTAAATCTAATCCCCCTCCCCCACTAAAAAGACTGAGTGAATTTAAACCGTTGTTTGCCAGTTGAGGCATTAACAAATCTGGATTAAAACGTGGAATATTGACTTCGTGGACACAATCAAGGAGTCCTTGTTCAGCAGCAAGTTTAGAAAGGCGAGATTCATGCGATATTTTTCTATATTCTTCTCTTTTTTCATCGGTAATATTGTATGTTTTTTGTGCTGCATTTTTATAAACAGATGTATTATTAAACGATTTAATCGGTTCCATTTTTATAGCCCTTAAAGTATTTTCTAACCATAATTCTTAATTGTTCGGCATGGTTTTGTGTGATTTCTGTCCACCCATCAAAATAGGTAAAAGGGATATGTGGATTATTTAGGGTGCTTCCTCTTTCAATCAAATATTCTGCTCGATCTTTAATTATTTCGAGCATTCTTCTTGGACTATAGCCTTGTTCTAAATCTTGTAGCAATAAATATTGTTCTTTTTTATACTGCATTTTCTGTATTACTTTGGCATCATGATAGGTATAGATATTTTTTTTCCCAATAATTTGGTACATGTCTTTAAGGTTAATTTTAGCGGGTATAAGTTTTGCCAGTTTGAAGTCTGGTGCAATGTATTTTTCTTTGCTTTTAATCCACTTTGCCATCATGGATGGAGATCCATATTTGTAATATTCTCTGCCTTTGAGAAAAAAACCGATGAGCCAATGTTTGTTTTTCCATTTCAGTATATGATCCGATCCGAAATCTCTTACGGTAGTAACAGAACCTTGTGAAGTAGTTTTCAATTCAAACGGAATAATCTTGCCATCTAATTTGAGAAAAGCATCTACACCAGACCGCCCTTCAGTTTCATCTTTATAAAGATCAAAAAGGGCAATCATAGCCTCTTCTCTGTCATCATCTTGAAAATTATTTGCCATCTTATTCCTTGGAGAGTTTGCACTAATAAAAATACCCATTTTTCATAACAAGCACCGGATATTGAGAATGAATGATCCTGCTGATTTAGTGCAAATTGGCGAATCTCAGGCACAATATAATAGGAACCTGTCTGAGAAAACCTACCTTCGGGTGAAAGGCTTTTCCTTCCTTTTTTCACGTTCCCAGTAGCTGTACCTTGCATTTTGGGTTTGGGTGCAATATTCACCCATAGGTAGGTTTTCTCAGACAACACCCCTAATATATTTTTAATTACCTAAAAGCAGACATGCTGTATTCTAATTTGTAAAAAATCGACTAAACCAACTGAGTCATGAATCACATCAATGTGGGTCAGGACATCATATGACCCACTGCCTTTTCAAGGCCATCCAGGGAAAGCTCAAACATGGGAAAGATGGATGCAATGGTCATAAGCGAATGGGTATATCCCCACATCTCACTGGGCACCGGATTCAGCCAGACTGCATGGGGAAAGGTATCGGCAATGAACTTTAAGCGTTCAATGCTGGGCTTTCCACTACGTTCCTGGATATGAATGGAACCGTCCCTGGCCATGAGTTCGTAGGGGGCCATGCTGGCATCCCCCACCACAATAAACCGGGTTGCTGGGTCCATTTTTACAAATTCATCAATGAGCCGGGGTTTCCGGTACCGGGCGGGGTCATCCCAGACACAGTCGTAAATAGTATTGTGAAAAAAACAAGTTTTCACCTCCTTGAACTGGGATCGGGCATAATCAAACAGGCTTTGAACCACGGGGATATGGGTATCCATAGACCAGCCGCCATTATCAATGACCAGCATCACCTTGAGCCTGTCTCTTAAAGAGCGATCAAAAACCAGTTCAATTTCCCCTCCGTTTTTCATGGTCTGATAAATGGTCTCATCCACATTCACCTGATCCCGGGGGCCCGTGGGCACAAGGTTGCGAAGGCGTTTCAATGCCTCCCCCATCATGGCCTGGGTCAGGGGGCCCCTTCCAGAATAATTCTTATACCGTCTTTCCCCGGCCACCTTTAGAGCCGATTTATTCCGGGATTCCCCGGCCACCCGCATACCACCGGGATGGTAACCAGAATGCCCCACAGGAGAGGTGCCACCGGTACCAATCCATTTGCTTCCCCCCTCGTGCCGCCCCTTCTGGTCTTTTAAGCGCTCCTTAAAATAATCAATGAGTTCATCCGGGCTTAAATTTTTCAGGGTCTTGGGGTCAATGCCCAGGGCGTCACTGAGTTGTTTGGGATCTTTCAACCACTCATCCAGCATGGCCCGGGCCAGGGCATCAACTTCAAAGCCCTCATTTTCAGGCAGAGGAACCCCCTCAAAATAAAAGGAAAACACCTGGTCGTAGAGATCAAAATAACGCTCACTCTTAATAAGGATGGCCCGGGCACAGGTATAAAAATCATCCAGAGAGTTCACAAGCCCATGGTTAAGTGCCCGTTGGAGGGTGAGAAATGAGGTGGGGGTAACAGGTATCCCCACCTCTTTTAATTTGTAAAAAAAAGGAATAAACATAGTAGCTGCATCCCTGAATACTTGATTATCAAATTTTTTTATATGAAAGAGTAGATACGCCTAACATTCTTTCATGCTTCGTTGTGGGTAGACCGAGGCCAGAATACGGTCTGCCCGTGG
>CAYSSE010000050.1:0-20210 GCA_964433355.1 uncultured Desulfocicer sp. | reverse complement strand
AGCTTCAAAGTCAGCTTCAAAGTCAGCTTCAAAGTCAACTTCAAAGTCAGCTTCAAAGTCAGCTTCAAAGTCAACTTCAAAGTCAGCTTCAGCTTCAGCTTCAGATTCAGATTCAGATTCAGATTCAAATTCAAATTCAAATTCAGATTCCGGTTCCGGTTCCGGTTCCAGGTGGCAGGTCGATTTTATCCACCGGTTCAAGGTCTTTAGCAGAATACCAGAATCTATGGGCTTGGAGATATAGTCATTCATGCCGACATCCAGGCATTGTTTTTTTACAACATCCGTTGCATGGGCTGTCATGGCGATGATGGGCAGGTTTTTTGTTTTTTCATGGGATCTTATGCGTGAAGTTGCTTCATACCCATCCATAACCGGCATTTGAATATCCATTAAAATAAGGTCGTAATCCGTATTGAGCGCCCGATCAACTGCCTCCTGGCCGTTTGTGGCCACATCTATAATTAAACCGGTTGATTTAAGCATTTCCATGGCCACCATTTGATTGATGGAATTGTCTTCCACCAGAAGAATGGAGGCCCCATGAAGTGTCCGTAGCGGTAAAACAGGATCGGCGCTACCCTGGCATGAATCCTTCTGGCGTAGCGTTCTTTGATTATCCGTGATACCGAAATGCACGATAAATATAAAGGTACTGCCCCTGCCTGGATGGCTTTCCACGGTAATATCTTCACCTCCCATCATATGCACCAAATGCTTTGATATGGTCAATCCCAGCCCTGTACCACCGAATTTCCGGGTGATCGAAGAATCCCCCTGGGAAAACGCATGGAACAGTTTTTCCATCTGATCTGATGACATGCCGATGCCGGTGTCTGATACGGCAACGCGCAGTGTACAGGCCTGGTTTGTCAGGTGAGGTGTCGTTACATCAATTTGTATGGTTCCTTTTTCTGTGAATTTAACGGCATTGTTGACCAGATTTATCAACACCTGACCGAATCGGGTGGGGTCACCGACAAGCTGGCAGGGTACCAGTGGCGAAATGTTTGAAACAATTTCAACCCCCTTGGCCTGGGCTTGCAGTGAAAGCATGGAAACCACGCCTGTAATGACATCTGCCGGAAAAAAGTCAATGGATTCCATCTGAAGCTTGCCGGACTCTATCTTTGAAAAGTCCAGAATATTATTAATGATTCCCAGAAGAGACTGGGCCGAAGATTCAATTGTTGACAGGTATTGATGCTGTTTTGCTGTCATATCTGTTTTAAGGGCAAGGGAGGAAAAACCAATGATCGCATTCATGGGGGTTCTGATTTCATGGCTCATATGTGCCAAAAAATCGCTTTTGGCATGTGTGGCGGCTTCTGCTGTCTGTCTTGCCGTGGCGCTATCATCCAGGGTGGTTTCAATGGTTTGGAGCAATTCATTAATACTGTTGGACAACATACCGATTTCGTCATTCCAGTGAATTTTGTCTATGTGCAGGCGAGAGGCGTTGCCTGGTTTGATATTTTTGACTTCCTGGGCAAGCCCTGCCACCGGACGACTTATAACCCTGCGGGATACCCAAAAAATTAAAAGCGTTGCTGCCAAAAGCTGGAGCAGCATCATACTTGTCTGGGTAAGTGCGGCCTTTGTAGCCAGTTGGCTGATTACATTTTTATTTCTAATGACGGTGAGCGTCCCAATGTGCTCCTGGCCATTCACGGGAGAATGCAGGGGAAAAGACAATCCACCGGCGTAATCCATGGGTAAAGGGGGGTGGGAGGGCACCTGCATGGAGGCGTTACCAGATTTCTGGGGAGTGGTTATTTCTTCCTGCTTAAATCCATCCATGGATTCAATTTTTGCAGCTTTTAAAAAAGAATTGGTCAACAGTCCGACCAAAATTTCCTGTGCAATATTCTCGTTGTTGGCAAATGCGGCCACTTCCGCCTGGGCCTGTATCGTCAGAACCAATTGTTGAATAAGCTTGTTGCTCATTTTATATTGATGGAGATAGGTGTACCGATAGGTAAATCCCCCCGCCAACAGGGAAAATAGTAAAAGCCCCATGGACACATAGACAACCAGCCGGTATTCCAGACTTTGGATGGAAAAAGACATATGCTTACTTATCCAGGTTAAGAACCACCCGGACTGAGTCATCCACAGAGGATGCGCTCATGTATCCAATGGCCGCCTCATTTTGCAAAATAATCTCAAGGAGACGATGGTCATTGGATATGGATACCGGTGGTTGCACCCGACCGCTGAACTGAAGCCTTGCCCAATAGGCATTGAGCAGCTTCAGGTTCATACCGTTTAATAGATTAAAAAATTTTTCTCTCAGTTGGGAACCAGGATTTCTCTCCAGAACAACCACCGGATTTCCGTCAGGAAAGGTGTGTCTACGCCCAAGAAACATATCCGATACTTCACGCTTGGTCAATTTTATTATGGGGTTCCGGGGATTTACCACAACGGCAACACCATCTGCAAATCCCAATTCCACCCATGAAAAAATCAGCACCATGCTGAACAGAATCAGAAATATTTTTGATGTTGAATGTGTCAAAACATAAATTCCAGACTGAAGGTAAACGAATTAATATGGTCGGCATGGGTGGCTACATCAAGGTCGTGCCACCAGAGGCCATAATAGGGTTTGATATAACTGTTGTCCCACTGCAATTTTACAGCTGCCTGGGTATGAAAATCCCAGCGAAGGCCCAGGGAGAAGGTTTGCTGATCCATGCGGGTACTGTTAAGAATATAGGCTGCCTGCTCCTGCAGTGCTTCCTGGTTTATGGGCTCCCAATTTTCAGTGGATACATACACATCATAGGTCGGATGGGTGATGCTGTACATCAGATAGGGGGTCCAGTCGCCCAGGCGATGTCCCACTGCCAGATAGGCCATATTTCCGTGGGGCAGTATATTGGAAGTGGCTGTGGAATGACTCAATTCCGCCTGTGCAATCCAGATCCCATCGTCATAGGCAGCACCCAATGTCATGTAGGTGATATTCTGTTCTTGAAAAGAGGTATTATTGCGAAGAAAGGCCGCCTCCCGGGAAATGCCAGAAAAAATTTTAGAAGTGGCCGCTGCCACAGCACCCAACCCCTGGTGCAGCGATGATAATGCGTCTGCTTCATTGTTCAGGGTGAATTTCGAATATCCTATTTTAACCTGGAGCGAACCCGATTGCCGGGACAGGGTTATGGCCCTGAGATTATCTGTTTCGATCTCATAGTCCTGGTCTCCCACAGGGATATCTGTGTGACTGCTGCCGATTTGTGCCTTGATAGACCATTGAACATCTCCGGAATCTATCCGCCATATGGCATCAATGCCATCCACTGAAAAAACAGGAATCCAGGAATAGAACTCCGTGGGGGGACGAACCCAGGTATACGCATATCCAATGTTACGGGTATCTGACATCAAAAATGCATCATATCCAAAACGACCGGCCCGAACATTAATCTGTGGAAAGGCTTTAAATTCTACATAGGCAAGTTCCATGGAGTTGAGAAAGGTTAGATTCACCTGATCCCTTAAAACTCCCTGTGCTACAAAATCAAGCGTATCAGAAAAATGATAATAGGCATGCAACCCCAGACGGGAATCAAGCTTAAAGGTGGAATCGGTATTGAATCCGTTGTCCGGTTTTTGACTGATATCCCTTGCCGGTGCCACAGTCTCGTGGTCATCCATTGAGTAGGAGAGGGTGCCATACCCCCCCAGGGTAAAATTACCCTTGATGTTTTCATCGGCATGGACAGTAAAAAATTCACCCAAGACTATGGTGACAACAATCATGCCAATTATAAGCATGTGCTGGGGCTTGATCCTTTTGGGAAGGGTTTGTGAGGCATTAATTTTCAAAATCGGCTTCCTGTTTGTCTATCATCCGGGGTTGAATCAATCAGTTACGGTCAAAGACATTATCAATGCATCGAATGATTTTTGCAACCCTATTCTTAAATATTATTCCACTACAGCCAATTTAAGCCCTGCAAAAAAAAAACCGTCGCAGTTCAATGAAATCCAGACGTTGTCCGAGGTACTTTTTTTAAGGGCTTGGTTCTAAAGTCGGCCACGGGCGCATTCCCATTTTCCCGGCCCATCATATAACCCATTGATTTTATTAAGCCACTATTCATTGATACAAAATGAAATATCTTAATAAATCAAAGATTTGAATCTCCAACCCGGAAAATGGGAATGCGCCCTCGGCCACTTGCAGTCAGTACTAAAATTCACTTAAAAATATTTGTTATATTATTAAATAGTTATAGCACATTGATTTTTTAAAAAATTAGAAGTGGCCGGTCTTAGAACCAACCCTTTTTTTAATGTGATTCATGAGCAATAGATTCGACAAAGTCCGTAAGTCGTGCAATCTCTGCTTCGAGCGTCTCAACCATCACTAAACCGTCATGCAACACACCGACTTTGGCGGCTTGTTCCAATTGACTTGCGATGGATGCTAAATCTTCCGCCGTAAGATTAGCCGCCCCCCCCTTAATGGAATGCGCTTCTCTCATAATGGATTCAGTATCATTGTCGCGTAACGCTTGATTAATTATTTTTGTCTGTGCACCCAGGTTTGTTAAAAAACCGTCAATCACCTGTAACAAAAACCCTTCATCTCCCCCAAACTCTTCAATAGCCCTATCATAATCCAAAGGTGGATTCTCTTCCGGGAAATGATGTTCGGTGGTCGTGGAGCCTTGATCCGCCTCCACCTCCGCCTCCATCTCCGGTTCCGGTTCCGGATAGGGTAAGCGAACCACCGGGTCAGCACCCGAAGGCGCCCACTTACGCGCCATGGTCAAAAGATCCTTGCGTTTCAAAGGCTTGGTGATAAAATCATCCATCCCTGCTGTCAGACATTTCTCTTTGTATCCTTGCAAGGCGTGGGCCGTCATGGCGATAATGGGGGTTCGGGTATATTTAATGGATTTCCCTTCGAGTTTACGGATTGCATCGGTGGCCTGGTAGCCGTCCATCTCCGGCATTTGGATATCCATTAAAATGATATCATAAACTTTCCGTTTGAATGCCTGGACGGCCTGCCTGCCGTTTTCAGCCAGATCGACGCAATACCCGGCGGCCTCTAAATGCCGCAAGGCGATCTGCTGATTGGTTGGATAATCCTCCACAAGCAGTATGTGAGCCTTTTCCCGTTGATCTTTCACCACCGTATGTTTTTTGCAAACCCGCACAGCCTCCTTATTATCTGACGTTTTCTTGAAAAATACATTGAAGCGGAACGTGCTTCCTTCGCCCACAACACTTTCAAGGGTGATTTTGCCCCCCATGAGTTCAACCAACTGCTTGGAAATCGTGGTACCCAACCCTGTGCCACCGTACTTTCTCGTGGTTGAGCCATCGGACTGTGTGAAGCTTTCAAATATGGTTTTCTGTTTATCCGGCGCGATGCCGATCCCAGTGTCGGTCACGGAAAATTGAATTTCCACTTGATCATCCTGATGGGAAGCCATTTCCACCTGCAAAATAATTTTTCCCGCTTGCGTAAACTTTAATGCATTATCGGTCAGGTTCATAAGAATTTGCCGAAGTCTTCCCGGGTCACCAACCACACGATCCGACACGTCATTGGCAATGACGATGATGACCTCCAAATCCTTATCTTCGGCCTGCCAAGAGAGAGAAGTAGCCAGATCTTCAACCAGGATTCTAATGGCAAAAGGGATCTCTTCCAACGCCATCATTCCGGCTTCAATTTTTGAAAAGTCCAGGATATCGTTAACAATTCTCAGTAAGGAATCCGCTTCAACACTGATCACCTGTACAGTCTCCCGGTCGTGATAGCTCAAGTTCCCCTCCAGTGCCAACTCTGACATGCCGATGATGCCGTTTAAAGGGGTTCGAATTTCGTGACTCATATTGGCCAAAAAATCACTTTTGGCTTTACTGGCCGATTCTGCCAACACCATGGCCTTTTTCAGTTCATCATTGGACTGTTTTAATTCTGCGGTGCGCTCCTCCACACGGTTTTCAAGTCCCTGATGGGCTTTTTGAAGGGCATCCTCCGCTTTTTTTCGATCTTCAATCTCCTGGGTCATTTTTTGGTTCGTCTGAACCTGCTCCGCCATGAGCCGAGATTGTGTTTTATCCGCTTTTGACAAAGAGGTGGCCATCTCGTTAAAAGAGCGTGCCAGAAGACCAATTTCGTCCCACGTGTTCACTTCGATGTATTGATCCAACTCCCCTTTGCGGATGGATTCAGCACCATCGGTAACACGTTTCAACGGCCTCAGCATACGGGAGATGTAGACCCCCAGCACCAATAGCGTCATCAGATCGAGTACGGCTGTAAATATCAACAGCATTTGCTTGTTTTCATTTGAAACGCGTTTGATCATGGCCCATGTTTGATCGTTATAGCCTTTGACGGTTTCCATTTGCCTGGCAATACTTTTCTCAATATTGGCCTTGGACACGATGGCCGCTTTATGAAAATCATCTACATTAGCGCCCAGGGTCACATACCCGAATCCCCGCTTGGAATTCCCATACAGCCCGGTGTAATAAGGTACGGCTGCATAGGTGGTCAATTTCCAAATATCACTCCAAAATATGAGAAAAGAGCCGGAGCCCCCGTCTTCCGATCCCCGGTGCCATCCCTGACATTGGGGTGCCGTGTCAAGGATTTTGCAATTCAAAGAGATGTTACCCGAGTGGATTTGTTCTAAAGCGCCTTGCTTTTGGAGGTTGAAATCCCGAAATGCTGGCAGATTTTGGACAAAATCGTTTAACGTCATTCCGCTTTGCTTGTATTCATCATAAGTTGGCTGACTCAGCCAACCGGGAACTTCTTGTCCGGTCTCCGGATCATAGCCACAGATAAAAAAATCCCGTGGATGTGAAATGCATTGGTCCTGATCATCCCAGAGCCAGGCATAATTACCAGAACCGGCATCGGATATATCTGAAAATCGCTCCTCCGTGGTCACCACATGATCGGTGAATTCCATGATGTGGGTATGATCCAGTGCCATTGTGACATACCCAGCCTTTTTGCCTTCCCGGTCATATACCGGCGTTGCCCACCTGACAATCCCTTGAAAGCGACGGCCGTTTGGATTCTCCTTGCCAGCATAGGCGCTTTCTGGCTTGACTTTAAGTCCTTGAGGGGTTTTATAGAGCAAGCCGGGTATATAGGCTCCGATGACCCTGGAAACATAAATTTCCCCTTTTTCCAGGGAGGGCAGATGTTTAAAATAATCTTCCGCCCGGCAGTAAGTATTGTCTTGATTACGGATATCTTTTAAATCGGTGGAAATACCGCCGTCAGTAATTTTAATCATTTCGTTACCTGACAGGTCAATAAGGGTAATCTCTTTGTATAACGGCGTTGAAACGGTCTTAAATCCCAGGGGAGCGTGATTGTGCCAGGAGGTTTTGTTGTCGGGATTTTTCCATTCAATGTATTGTGGATCTTCGCTTTCGATTCTTTGTGAATTTCGCGGCCAGGGGCCGGGGACAATGACTTCCCGGTTATAGGCCTTATATACGGCAAGAAACGTCTGTGGATCGGGTCGTATGTAAGATAGCTGAAGAACGTCCATATCTCTTTCGTAAAGAAAATCCGCCAGACGTATTGCCAGTTCCTGGGTTCTTAATTCAATGGCTTCTGTAGACTTTTCATCCAAGCCCCTTACGCTGTCTTTCACCGCTGAATCGCCGATCTGTTTTTCTGAAGCCAGATAACTCTCCCCCATACGTTCAACCCGTTGAATCATCTGCGCATCCGTGGCCTCCAATTTTTTACTGATGGATTGATACAAAATCAAAAAATGCAGTATTATCAGTATGGTGAAAAAGAGGATGACTTTTGGAAGCATTCCCATTCGTATTTTCTGTTTTTGATTAGTTGCTGTCATTGGGTCGAATCTGTCCTGTTATAGTCATGAATTCCCTTTTTATCCCCATCCAGAGCGCCCCGGACTTTGGTGCCCAGTTCTTCCATTGAAAACGGTTTCTGTATAAAATTGAGTCCTTCTTCCAAATTTTCACACAAATCCGTTATGAGCCAAAGAAATTTAATATATGGGAACCAACATATTAAAAAGAACCTTATGACAGATAGATTTTCTCATTCAATTAAAAATTCAGAGTCAGAAATTGCTGATCGGATGTCCCCCGAATGGCGGCCTGCATGCCTGTATCCATAACCCCGGGATTAAAATTAATGATCAACACACCGGCCAGGCGGTTTTATCCAAGACAGAGAAACCACCATCGCATCCGTGGACTCCAAATGCCTTACAAAAGAGGCCCAAGCCCCTTAGAACCGCCTGTAATGATATACATATCCATAAACTGCCTCCTTTGAGTTTTTTTATATTATCTTATCCTATCATCTGATTTTAAGGCTCCCCTGTTGTGGAGAATCCATTGGGATCTGTCCAAAGGGTTGACGCCTTTATATTCTCTGATTTTTTCTTCGGTGGTTTCACAGGGTTGATACCCACCGATCCTTAACTTTAATCGCCCCTTACCCGAACAGCAAGCGTTAAATTTAATGCTGTAATCCATGGCTTCGGCCACAGCAACCGTTCCTTTTAAAGAAAATAGATGACCATCAAACTGGGGTAAGCCCAAATCGGCCTTCATATTGTTTAAATCGTTTGTTATGAATCCTAACAAATCCTGGGGCGCTTTTATATCAAAATCATAAAAAGGTTCCAGTAATCGGGTTCCAGCATTTTTCAGGACATTCATGATGCCCATGGGGGTGGCCAACAGGAAATCGCCAGGATTGGAATGTACGGTGTGCTCTTCACCGCTAAGCAGATGTATTATGATATCCGTCACAGGCCATCCTTTGATGCCTTGCTGCAAAGCCCAGGGAATCGCCCTTGCCACTTCATTCTGGTATTTTTGGCTGATATCATCAAGGCCTACCAAAGACTCAAACACCACCCCGGAATTTAATTTTCCAGGAGATACGCTGAACGTCATCACGGCCCAGCAGGGCTTTGGCATGGTGTAACGCACGGTGGCTTCGGCCTTAGTCATAACCGTTTCTTTGTATAGCACCCTGGGGGGGGTGATATTCACATCAATATTAAATCGCTCTTTTAACATATGACTTAATATTTCAATCTGCATGGGACCCAATATTTTTAAGAGATATTCCTTCTCTTTTTTATCCCAGGTGAAGTCAAGGACGGGGTCTTCAATGTTTAAAATCTGTAAAGCCCTGGCCAATTCCTGGTAATCTTTATCCTCACAGGGTTCCACAATAACGCTGAGAACACTCTGGGCAATGGTGTCAAGGGGTGTTTTTTCCATATCTGTACCCAATACATCACCGGCTATAACAGCTTCAGAAATGGCTACAATGCCAATATCGTTACAGGACAGCGCATTAACCACCTCAAGCTTACCTGTCCTGTTTTGCAGCAGTTGATTAATCTTTATATCCCTGTCCAATCGCCCACAGTGTAAACTACTCTTTGACGCCATCTTCCCGGAATACATCCGGATATGGGCCAACTTACCGAACTTGGCATGGTGCTCTATTTTAAAGATCCGGGCTATGGGATCTACAGTGGAATCTACACGGTTTATGTCATTTTTTGATGTGAGCCTGCAAATGGAATCTGCCAGCTCAGGTATGCCAATACCTTCTTTTGCAATGCCAAAATGAACGGGAACAAGGGCCTTAGAAAGAATCTTCTCCTGGATTTTTTCATCCAGACCGGGGAGAGTTAAAAGCGTTCCGTCCAAATAATTTTCCAAAACATCTTCGTCCAGATCAGCCAGGTTTTCAAAGCTTTGATCCATTAAATTCGCATTCATATCGCAATGAGAATAAGGTTGAATACCACATCCATTTTCAGGATGATTTAAACAAAATGCCCTCATATTAAATTCTTTTTGCAGGTCAACAAACACCTGTTCTTCGTCGGCCCCGGCCCGGTCAATTTTATTGATAAATATCAATACAGGAATATCAAGTTCTTTAATATTTTCCCACAGGTTTAAACTATGGGCCTGGACCCCTTCCACCGCAGAAATCAACAAAACAACCCCATCCAAAACAGACATGGCCCGATCCACCTCGGCAGAAAAATCAATGTGTCCGGGGGTATCAATGAGGTTTATCTTTGTGTGGTTCCAATTAAAACTGACACAGCTATTTTGTATGGTGATACCCCTTTGTTTTTCCAGGGCCAGGTTGTCGGTTATGGTGGAGCCCTTATCCACGCTGCCCGGCTTTTTGATGGCTCCGGACTGGAAAAGCAATTGCTCGGTCAAGGTGGTCTTGCCAGCGTCCACATGGGCCATAATGCCTATATTGAGTATTTTATTTTCCATTACGACTTTGTGTTGCTCCCGGTGCCAGGATGATGCCCCCGATCTCTTTGACCAATTTTGCAGCCACCATGGCCGTCATGTTATGAAAGTCATGCTTGGGATTGTATTCAACGATATCCGCTCCCACCACCCGTCCCTTTAATTTGTGAAGAATGCCAAGCACCTCCCTCACAGAAAGTCCCCCGGGCTCAAAATGGGAAACACCCGGGGCAAAGGCCGGGTCAAGGGCATCCATATCAAAAGAAATATATACAGGGCCGGTAAAGGAGGGTTCAAAGGATGCCACATCCAATGACATCATTTCGTGAACTTCCACACCAAAACGCTGGGCCTGTTTTCTCTGATGGGCATTGAGGGTTCTGATACCCACCTGGACAAGTCTTCGGGCCAGTCCCTCTTCCATGATCCTGGCAAAGGGGCATCCATGGGATAAACGGTTGTCATCAAGTTCGTGGTACAAATCCGGATGGGCATCAAAATGCAAGATATCCATGGGGCCGTGCTGCTCAGCCATGGCACGCATGATCGGATAAGTGATGGCATGATCCCCACCCAGGGTAAGGGGAAAAGCTCCCTTTGTCACAATCTCTTTAATATACGTTTCAATGTCCATGAAGGCATGGGCACCCGGATCAATTTTTCTGTCACCCATATCTTTCATAGCCAGAATAGTGGACAGATCCATGCCCGTTTCTGTGGTAAGATTGGAGGAGTCGCTATACAGGGCCGATCGTATCAGTTGGGGTGCATTGGCACAGCCCCGCATAAAACTTGAATTCTCATCAGAACAGATCCCAATTAAGACCAGATCTTCGGGATTCAGATTGTCGCTATTATCAAGGATCATTTGCTCTCCAGTCAAGGTTGCTGTATGGTTGAATGCTTCAAAAACACCGTTTTACATGGGGAATGGGGTAACTTTGGGTTCAGGCACCATTCCCCGGGTGCATAGAACTATTTGTTAGCATTTTTGTCAATTGTAATATGACAGCCATGGAAAAAATGCATGGGCTTTTTTTGTGAACAAAAAATAATTAAAGATAAGAGTATTAAACAATCATGAGTAATAGTAGCTGTAACAGCGATAGCGTACAATTTCAAATGGACGGTATCTTAAAGTTAAACAAAGTGGGAGATTTTCTTAAGCTGAGGGAAAAAGAAGTCAAACTTATACTCAAAAGAAAAGAATTTGTAATAAAAAGCAAAAAAATTTCCAACGCTTATGTTGTTGACTTATCAGAAATGGGAACCCATTTGATATTGAAAGATGTGCAGATAAAAAGATATTTTTTCTTTTCAAAATATATTGAAAAATACAATGTGCCGATCAACAATATTTTAACCATACAGATCTTGAATGACGCAAGTGCCAAAAGCCACTGCCACAACAAAGATTGAAATTCCTTTGGACACCTTTGGTGATGCTGCCAGTGTGACACCCCTCAAGTTTAGGCGACCCACTTAGGGCGGGATACTTTCAAGGCTTTTTATGTGGAGAATTAGCTTTCAACCCCTAAAATTAAGGCCTGCGAAGAGACTTGGTTTTAAAGGCTGTCCCGCCTTAAATGGGTAGCCAAAAAACTGATCAGCGACTGGTCCCACCGGCACATTGCCTACATGGCAGGCATCGGTAATTTCGGGCTGAACAATATGCTCATCACCGACCAGGGCTGCTGCGGCCGGTTGGGCAGTTTTATCACCTCTGCTGAAATAGAACCCGATGGGCGATACCCGGGGGAAACCTGTTTATACAGGTATGATGGCACCTGTAAAAAATGTACGCAAAGATGTGTCAATGAGGCCCTTTTTGTAGACACCTTTGACCGATTTAAATGCTATGAAATGTTACTTAAAAATGTGGAAACCCCCCGGGCCATCGGTTATGCAGATGTCTGCGGAAAATGCCTCGTGGGACCCCCCTGCTCCCATATGAATCCCGTTGCAAGGAAAGTCCATGCCCGTCAATCCTTTTGATATTATCTGATCTTTGCCCCTTTGATGTTTCGGTTGATGATCTGCTCTATTTTATTTTTACTTGTTTCCATCACATGGGCGATTTGGGCGTGATCCCGCCACTTTTTTACGGCAAGAAAAACCCGTTCCAGGCAGTGATTGATTTCGTTGGTTGATAACCCGGATTCCTTACCCAATCGCATGAAATCCCCTGATCCAGGTTGTTGCCCTTCCCCGGCCACTGTCATGGAATGCTCCCCCCCTGGCCCCGGGGAATAGGTTAGATCATAGGCAGGAGTCAATGTCCATTCCTGGGAGTCATTTATCATAAATGCAAAATTTTTAACGTGGTCATCTCTATTGTTGGAAAGCACATTAAAAATCATTTGTCTGAATCCCCTAAGCAAATCTTGATGATTTTTCGTCAGAACTTTGATGACCTTGAAAAACGCCTGGTAATCCATGGAAGGTATTCTGTAATTGACATGGAGCATGTTACCCAGGGTGTGGACATGGTATCTGCGATTTCCCTGCCTGTCAAAACGCTTTATCCCAAAAAAGCGTTCACCTGTTTTTGTCCGAAAAAGACGGGTTTCCGGCATGACAATCCCAGCATCTTTGGCCATCAGCGAGTAGGCATATTCCACTGCACCAGCGTCGGCGAGGTCATTTTCTGAGTTAAACTTCACAATCCAGTGCTCAAAACCCCCGGGCAAATCATCCTCTCCGGATATGATTTTTTCTCCATCTACACCCACAAGAACTTTGGGTCGGGCTCCACCGGGGCTGGCCCCCGCCCGCATGAGTTGTGGAAGCACGGTGTCACTTCGTCCTTCAATAATCTCCCGGGACTGCTGTGCAAGCAGATGAAGATCAAACGCACTGGAAGACTCCTTTTCATGGGTCAGAGCAGGCTCGTAGGTGAGCGCTCCCATGGTGGCAGTGCCCAAAAAGGCCAAACGGTGGAGTATGGATATACTGGCAACATCAATGCCCTGTTTTGCAAAAAAACGATCCATGAGCATTAATCCCCACCCATCGGGCAGAGAATCATCAAATAAACCAAACAACGAACCAAAATTTCGATCTATATGTTCAAAAAGCCCTGGTTTTGGGGGCAATTTAAATGGGGACAACCACAGGGACTCGGCAAGAAAGGAAGGGTCATACTCAAAATAAACGCGATGTCCGGACATGGCCAATTGCCCAACAGGAAAGGTATCGCCTTTTTCTTTGCGATAAATTACGCTGAGTTTTTTCAAATAGTTCCCCTCCTGGGTTTTTTCTGCTCAATTTCTTCAAGCTCTTTTATGGAATTTGCCACCGCTGGTTGGAGGAGTGTCTGTAATTCTTCAAGCCTGTCAAGGGCAAAAACAAGTTTCAGAAAATTTTCCATGGAAACTTTTCCTGTCTGCTCAAAGCGTTTTAATGATGCCTCGGTCACATTGGAGCGCAGTGCCAGGGTACTGCGCTTCCACCGTTTCTGTAGGCGCAAAGATTTAAGCCTTTTGGCAAGCTTTTGGGACATCTCTTCTGGTGTATGCAAAGAATAGGGCATAATTCTCACAAATATTAAAAGCTAATATTTTATCTAATAAATGTTTTATTCTATTCAATAGCCAATATTTTGTCAATTAATATAATTGTTCTGAACCTACCGCTTACTACCAATGGTGCGTAACGTGCTGAATTTACGTTGAGCAAAACCGTAATTTGCAGTTTGGAAAGCCATCAAGTGTCATAATTAGAACTGCTGTTGCAGGGCTTTTTCTCAAAAGACTGTAAATTATTTTTGGGATCATATGAAGGATGTTGAAACTGTTTTAAAAAGATATATACCAACTCAAAAAAGAAAATATTCACAATCCGGGTTCAGGGAAAAACCCCAAATGGCCCGGCATGCTGCCGGGCCATAAGCAATCACAAAAATTTACGAAGATATTCATACCCAGGGGTTAACTGGCCATTATAAACAATCACCGCTTTGTTAATCTCAGGGCACAGACCAGACTCATCCAGGGAGCTTACATAATCCGCTTCCAGAATATTGACCACAAAAGGCTTTAACTGGTTACTGAAAAAGGTGGATGAATCATTGGGGATTTCGCAGGGCAGATTATCCACAGCCAAAACCACCACGCCATCACCCCGGTGACCGTCGGTGACGGCCCGGGTCAGGGGATCTACCAGGTAAGCTGGCATACCAGAATCCGTTGATTTCACATTGCACTCAATGGAGCCATGGGTATCGCAGGTGATATCGGCAATGCCACAAAACCGGGGAGATTCCTGATTTTCATACAGCCGTTTCAGGTTATCCCAGGTGACAAACCGGGGATATTGTTTGTCCCAGTACACCGCATTAACCAACACGCTGATGGCTGGCATATATTGTTCAAATTTGCTTTCAAACCGTTCTGGGTGGTCATAATACTCCTGGAGTTCAAAGGGCTTGCCCTCTTTATTTGCCACCAGATCTTCTTCTTTAAACACAGACACATAAACTATTTTAGGATCAAATTTCCCCTTTTCCACAAAGGCAGCAAGATCAGCCGGCGCAATACGTTGGGTGGGAAGGCAATCAAAGATCTGCTGGGCACCACCCGAGACATTTCCGTATCCCAGCACGCCAATGACCATGGGACTGAGTTTTTCTGGCAGGCCCTGGGATTTAATTATTTCCCCAATCTTTGCAATGTGCTCTTTGGCATCTGCCACGGAAGTGTACTGGTGGGCGGGCTTGCACGCCTTGAAAGGCGTATCAATGCCATGGTGCTCCCAGTATTCCCCCATAAGATGCAAAATATCAATGGCCCCGGCATCCCCGGCATATCGTCCAAAATAAATAAGCCTGCGATTTTTATCGTCAGTGATCTTTTCGTAATCAATGAGGGTGGCGTTGCTGTCCATTATTTTTTTCAACAGCGGCATACCCGATGCCTGCCCCTTGATGGTGTGGGAAAAGAAAATATAGGTTTTATCGTCAAGGATTTTCTCTTCAGGGATCTCCTTCACCCCAAAAACAACATCTCCCTGTTCCATGCCCTCACAGACCTGTGCGCCAGCAGCTTCATAGGCATCTTCGGTGAAAAAACGTTTTTCACTTTTTTCAATGTAGGCTTTGGCTCCGGTCTCTTCCAGGATTAACTTCAGATCCTCCGGTACAATGGATGCTCTTTTTTCCCAAATGTTTTTATCTTCTGCCCGAATAAGTAACGATTTCATAACATCTCCCTGATATTTAAATAAGATCATATTTAAATGGAGTCAGGCCTGGCTTATGGGCCTTATTAAGCCAGACACAGAAAACTCCAGAGCCATAAATTATCATAACCTCTTGAAATAATCATACCTACCAAACATCTTTTCAAGATCCGGAATTAATGTCCATAAGCCAAGCCTGCCCCCTCCACAATTGGGAACTTACCCATTAAAGTAGGGTTTTACGCTCAACAAATTTGATATTCAATGCTGCCAGCTCCGCCAGCACAGGTTTATATATCTGGGAATGAACCGGAATACAAACCCCCTTTAAATCAACTTTATCTTCGGCAATGAGCCGGGCAGATATGGCCGCTGGCAATCCAACGGTTTTGGACATGGAGCTGTCTCCCCCGGGCGTACCCGTATCCATTAGGGTGGACATGATCATCTCTTGTCTGCCGTCTGGGTATTGCGCCACAAACTCATGGTGCTGCAACAAAAGATCCACTTCGCCATCATTATAGGTGAGTTTCTCTTTTAAAATATGGGCAAACATCTCAAACACCGACACGGTTTCCAGATCCAGGGTTTCATGGCTGAACATGCCAAGCCATTGCAATTTTTTTAGGGTCAGGGAGTGCTTGGGAATTTTCAGGTAGGCCGCTACATCCGCTTGAACATCGCCCCCGTCACTGTGAATCATATTGGTGATCACCTGGCACGGAGAGGTCTCTTGCATGTCAAACTTCATCTTCTGGTTCATGAGTCCCAATTTTTTAAAAAAATCCCAGGTTTCACAATAGCCTATGTTTCTAAGGGTGCCACGATAAATATTTTTTGCCGTGGGAATACCATAAAGATCCAGGTACGGCAGGGCATCCCGGTTCACATATGCCTCAAAAACGCCGGAGCCGGGAATGTCGGTGAGCCAATAATGTTCAAAGAGCTTGCACCCCGGCACATCCACAACTTTTCCATCCTCCAGGTATCGGCCATCATTGCCCGCAGCAAGCAATGCCCCTTCCGGGCTCCAGGAAAATTTATACCCCAGGGGGTTATTGTTATTTTTCATGGCTGGCAACCCCCCGCAATAAGAATGAAAGGTGGTCACCTCACCACCGGCAGCCTTTATTTCATCAATGGTTTTCATGGCAGCCATGTGATCAATGCCCGGATCCACCCCCACTTCATTGAGAAAGATTAATCCTTTTTCTTTGGCGGCAGCATCAAGGGCCTGCATTTCCTCTTTCACATAGGATGCGGTCACCAGATTTTTTTTATGTTCAAGACACAGCCCTGCTATTTTGGGATGAAAATTCCAGGGAAGCAGACTGACCACAATGTCTGCCCTGGATACAAAATCATTGAGTTGCGCCGTATCCTGGACATCCATAGCAATGGCCCGACCCGAAGGATGGCCCTCAATCAGTGCATCTGCCCTGCTTTGCAATTGATCTGCAAGCACGACTTCAATATCTTCCTGGGCTAACAAATATCGTACAAGGGGACGTGCCACAAGGCCTGCGCCTAACACCAGAATCTGCTTCATTTTGCCTCCAAATTTTAATGTTGCTACTATTGAGGCAACACTAATATCTGGACAGCAAAGTGTCAACTGTTTTTTTCCTGAGAGCCCCTCTTCTATACCACGCACCCAAGGCGTGGGATATAAAACACAATGATTCACTGGTGCCACTTTTTTTGCACCTGGTCACTCGGTTCCGTGTTTCTCAAATATCCTTTTGAATCAAACGATAAAGGGCTTTATCGGCCACAGACAGGGGCTGATTGAGATCTTCAACTTTGTGAAGAAAGTAGTGATAAAAATCGTGGCGAAGGCTGTCCCTGCCCGAAACAACAAACCAAGTGTTCCGCCCCCAATTGAGTACGGAATTGACCTCATCTCCTGCTACAAACATGCCGCAAAGCATCTCTTTACGATCCACAACAATATCAAAATAGCGGTGTTCCGGCCCTGGCTCATCAAGGTCAGCCTGGGGATGGATCACCTGAATTTCAAACATTTTCTCCACCGGTGCCATGGAAATATATTTTACCTGAACCCCCCGAAGTTCAGCGGCCTTTAAAGGTTCATCAAGATGCATCCCCTCTTCTGGAGAAATCCGGACATAAATTTCATCTTGGGCCGCATCAATCATCTCATTTGCTTTACCCATGGCCGCCACATGCCCTTTAATTCTCCAGATCACATCACTTCCGGCTTCTTTTTCTGCATCTTTTAAATCGGTCTCCAGGGCCGACAGGGCCGACTCGTGGTCATGGCGAAGCCGTTGAACCAACTCCTCCGAAGGGATGGGTGTGTACATACCCTGGCTGGACTCCACCACAAATCCCTTGGCTTTCAGGGTGCGGAGTACATCATAAATTCTTGCCCTGGGAATTCCAGAGTTGCGGCTTAATTGCGACCCATTGACCGGATGATCTCCCAACAGCGTTTTATATGCCGTTATGACATATTTAGAAAGTCCCACATTCAATTCAGTAATATCTTTAATCATTATACAATTCTCCCAAAAACTCGTGATATAAGGCGATATCTGTCAAACAATACCCCCCGCTTCCTTGCCATTTCAGCAAGTTCTCGCTTTTGAAGACAGATTTTCAAATCTGTCCCCCTATAAAATCTGTCTCCGCCTCCGTTCCCGTTTCACCCGTCTTGTTTGTTACGGCAGAACAAGGACAGGATCTCGGGTGTTGTCACTCCTTGAAGACAAATGACATTCATACGCAACATTGCATACAATTTTTCAACCTGTGCGGGCACCAATTATCCGCAATATTTGACAAGGCAAATAGCCTTCAATTTGTATTGTTAAGTTATAAACAACACGGAAATGCTGCTTTAAATCAGGTCAGCAAAGCACTACCCGCACAGCTCGCAATTTTTCGGCCATTAGCTTAAAAGTTGCTTCAAAAGTAGTAACATTTTTAAATAGCTGTTTCAAGTCTTATTTGTTACTTACTTGATGATCGCTAAGCAACGGAGTTTACCTATCTTTCATTCAATAAGGCAAATATCACAAGCCGATTCCTGGTGACATAAATTGACCTGAATGGCTGAAATAATTAAGCTCGATTATTCCCTTGACAGGGAAACCAAAGCATTGATATATACCTGTTACCCTAACAGTGGCAACACTTACAAATTTAGTCGGGTCGACTATTAACAAAAAATAAGGGGACTAATGCCAATGGCTGCTGTCACACCGTCACTTCATCTGCTAAAAACCGAACAGATCCAACAGATCCATCAACAATCCCTGGATATTCTGTCCACCACGGGGATACAGGTGAACTCCCCCAAAGCGGTGGAACTCTTTGCCAAATCTTCCTGTCGCATTGAAAACAACACCCAGGTTTTCCTCGAAGAAGAGTTAGTGCAATGGGCACTGGATCAGGCCCCATCCAGCATTAACATCCATAACCGTACCGGAGAGCAACGATTTACACTGGGGAATCTTTCCCAGGATTCCACCCGTTTTGGCGTGGGGGTCACCAACCTTCACTACCAGGATCCCTTAACGGATCAGACCACCCCCTTTTCCATTAAACACATGGAAACAGCGGTGCGTCTGGGGGATACCCTGGAACAGTTTGATGTAATCTCCACCCCGGGTATTGCCCAGGATCTGGATCCAAAAAATGCCGATCTTTTTTCCAGCCTTGCCATGGTGGCCAACACCACCAAACCCCTGGTGCTGCTCATGTCGGAAAGTCGCTGCTTTGAACCAACCCTGGATATGATGGAATCCCTCCATGGGAACCTGGCAGAGAACCCCTTTGTCATTCCCTATTTTAATCCCATCACTCCCCTGGTACTCAACAAAGAGACCGCCGAAAAAATTCTGATCACCGTGGAACGGGGCCTGCCATTTATCTATAATAATTATGGCATGTCCGGGGCAACGGCCCCCATTACCCCGGGGGGCACCCTGGCGCTTCTCAACGCGGAGCTTCTGGCAGGCATCGTTTTTGCCCAGATCGTCAAAAAGGGTACGCCCATCATCGCTGGCAACCTGCCGGCAGGCTTTGACATGAAAAACATGATGAGTGTTTACACTCCCCATACCATGCTCATCAATCTGGCCTGCGCCGAGATGATGAACCATTATAAAATTCCCCACTCTGGAACCTCGGGCAGTGGACCTGGATGGGGCCCTGATCTCCTGGCAGGTGGTAGTTTCTGGATGAACCATCTGACCAGTATCATGGGCAAGGTGGGTCTTGCTCCCTTTGTGGGCGGCAACTTTGACTCCATGGCCTTTAGCCCGGCAGCCGTTGTATATGCCAACGAGGTGATTCGTCTCTCCCGCATCTTTAATCAGGGCTTTTCCATTGATCCGGAAACGGTGAACCTGGCTGAAATTAACGCCATGGGATCCGCAGGCAATTATATGGCGGCCCCCTCAACGGGAAAACGATTCCGGGAATTCAGATTTGAAAGCCCCATCTGGCCGGGATATACCCTGGATCAATGGCAGGCCAATCAATGCCCGGATGCCGGAAAACTGTTGCGGGAATACACCCATCAGATGATTGAAACGCTTACCCCCCCCGACGACCACGACGAGCTAATCGACCGGGGAAAACAATTTATTGCAGCTTATTCACTGGATAAATAATTTTTTTTATAAGAAAAAACAGCACCAGAGTGCCGACAACAGAGCCCCCAACGGCTGCCCTGACCGGAACATTGGGAACCAAAGGGGGAGGATTTTTGCCCTTTT
>CAYSSE010000049.1:0-20325 GCA_964433355.1 uncultured Desulfocicer sp. | reverse complement strand
TGCTGAACAATACCTGGCCGCCAAAACTTTTGGATATGGATTCAATGGTTATCATGGTTGATTTATATATCATAGAATTTGAAAACAATGCCACAGATTATTATCTCAAATTTCTGACTTCCGCTTTGTCGTGTGGGGTCAATACCCTCTGACCCCAGCAGCCCAATATGCAAATCCAAAGGTCAGCTTATGATTCCAGGCGTATCTCTTTGACTCCAAATTTGGTTGGTGGGGACAGTAAATATTCAAATTCGGAATGTAAATGTTTGGCCAGTACCGCATATTTACGACTTAACCAATAATAAGCTTGACTTGTAGCAGCATTTGTTTTTAACCTTTTATATGAAAGAGTAGGCGCATCTAATATTCTTTCATGCTTCGTTGTGGGCAGGCCAGGGGACCAGAATACGGTCTGCCCGTGGCAGTTTTATATGAAAATGAAGTGTCCAAGTAGCCTCAGCAGAGCCCCCCCCCGATGGGTAATAGGAACCGGCCAATTGTGCCGTCTACGGTTCCGGCCGGGCCCATTGCCCGTCGGGGGGGGGGCGGCATAATGCCATTTTTAATATTCGTTGTGGCAGTAGTGACTGCCATGTATGTTATTAAAAAATCATTTGTTTTAATTTAAGAAAAACAGGACAAACCATGGAAAAATATATTTATCAATTTGGTAATGGAATGGCAGAAGGCGACGCCACCCAGAAAAATCTTCTGGGTGGCAAAGGGGCAAATCTTGCAGAAATGGCTCGGCTGAAACTGCCTGTACCCGCAGGGTTTACCATTTCCACCCAATGCTGCACCGATTATTTTAATGGCGGAGGGCTACTGCCCGAAGCACTGTACCAGGAGCTTAAAGGAGCCATGGCCACCATGGAAGCATCCATGGGAATGAAATTTGGCGATCCTGACAATCCCCTTTTGGTCTCCAGCCGTTCCGGAGCCAGAAGTTCCATGCCCGGCATGATGGAAACGGTACTCAACGTGGGGCTGTGTTCTGCCACCATTCCAGGTATGATAACGCAGACAGGCAATGAATGGTTCGTCTATGACGCCTACCGCCGACTGATCATGATGTACTCTGACGTGGTTATGGAAAAGGCAGAAGGAGAGGAACCTGCCGACGGCATGGGAATCCGCCTGCACCTTGAAATGCTCCTCAACGACCTTAAAAATGATCAAGCCTATGACGCTGACACCGAGATTACCACCGATGAAATGAAAGCACTGTGTGAAAAATTCAAAACCAAGATCAAAGATAAGCTGGGTAAACCCTTTCCCGATGACCCCATGGCCCAGCTCATGGGCTCCATTGGGGCCGTATTTAAAAGCTGGAACGGCAAACGGGCCGTCTCCTACCGACGCATTGAGCATATCCCGGACAATTGGGGCACAGCGGTGAATATCCAGAGCATGGTATTTGGCAACATGGGGGATCGATCCGCCACCGGAGTGGCCTTCACCCGGGATCCGGCCACGGGAAGTAATAAATTTTACGGTGAATGGTTGCCCAATGCCCAGGGAGAGGACGTCGTGGCAGGTATCCGCACCCCCAACCCCTTAAACACCGACACTCGCTCCGACCACAATGCCCACTTGACCTCCCTGGAAGAGGCCATGCCCACCATCTACCAGGAGTTGTGCAACATCAGAAAAAAACTGGAGAACCATTACCAGGACATGCAAGACATTGAGTTCACCATCCAGCAGGGCACCCTTTACATGCTCCAATGCCGTGTGGGAAAACGCACTGGCACCGCAGCCTTGAACATGGCCATGGATATGTTTGAAGAGGGTATGATTGATGAGGCCACCATGATCAACCGACTTTATCCCAGACAGTTAGATGAGATGCTCCACCCCGTTGTGGATCCAGAAGCTGAAAAAATTGCACCCGTGGTGATCCAGGGACTTCCTGCTGGACCTGGGGGTGCCTTTGGACAGATTGTTTTCTCCTCAGAAGATGCGGTGTTGTGGCAAAAAAAAGGTAAAAAAGTCATCCTGGTGAGGGAGGAAACCAACCCCGAAGACATCGAAGGCATGCGGGCCGCCCAGGGCATATTAACAGCCCGGGGAGGAATGACCAGCCATGCAGCCCTGGTGGCCAGGGGATGGGGGAAATGCTGCATTGTGGGGGCTGGTGGCATCCATATTGATCTGATCAACAAAATAATGAAGGTGGGTACCCAGACATTTAATGAAGGCGACCTTCTCACCTTGAACGGCAGCCGGGGTATGGTTTACAATGGGGCCATTGCCATGAAAGATGCCACAGCCAACCCGAGGTTCATAAAATTCATGGCGGCTGCGGACAAATACAGAACCATGCGGGTGAGAACCAATGCAGAAACCCCCAAAGATGCCCAACTTGCCTTGCAATTCGGGGCCGAGGGCATTGGCCTTTTTAGAACCGAACACATGTTTTACGGCCAGAACTCGGACAGGCCCCTTTTTCTGCTGCGTAAAATGATCCTAAGTAAATCCCTGCACGAGCGGGAAAGCGCCCTTGACGAACTCTATCCCTTTGTAAAAAAAGAAGTCAAGGCGACCATGGATGTCATGGACAACAAGCCCGTAACCTTCCGGTTGCTGGATCCGCCGTTGCATGAATTTGTCCCCCAGAAACAGCAACAACAAGAAACCCTGGCCCGGGAGATCGGCATTGACTTTGAAGAGCTGATCAAAAGAAGTGAAGACCTTGTTGAAACCAACCCCATGATGGGCCATCGGGGGGTGCGTCTTGGTATTACCTTTCCTGAAATCAGTGTCATGCAGATTCGTGCCATCTTTGAAGCGGCTGCCGAACTCATCAAAGAGGGGAAATCTCCCATTCCTGAAATAATGGTGCCAGTAACATGTAACGAAAAAGAGTTGATCTTCACCAAAGAACTTGCAGTGTCCACCCTTAGAGAAGTGCTTGAAAAATATGAACTCAATGACATTGCCCATCAGTTCGGTACCATGATTGAGATTCCCCGGGCGGCCCTGATGTCCCACAAAATGGCCGAACATGCCGAATTTTTTTCCTTTGGCACCAATGATTTAACCCAGATGACCTTTGGGTTCAGCCGGGATGATATTGGATCTTTCATGAACGACTACATTGACAATGCCATATTGGATGCCGACCCCTTTGAAACCCTGGATCAGGAAGCCGTGGGAAGTCTCATTGAAATTTCCGTGGAAAAAGGACGCTCTGTCAGGCCAGACATCAAACTTGGTATCTGCGGGGAACACGGCGGAGACCCAGCTTCGGTGGAGTTCTGTCACAAGGTAGGTCTTAACTACGTGAGCTGCTCTCCCTACCGGGTACCCGTGGCCCGGCTGGCGGCAGCCCAGGCTGCTATTAAATGGGGTTGATAGAAAATTTTTGGCCTGGACTCGCAAAGGTCTGAATGTTCAAACAGACCTTTGCGATGTACAGGTATTTCAAATAATTTAAACTCAGTTACGGTGGAGAAACTCCATGTCCTTATCCTGGGAATTTTTAGTCCCAATGACCAGAATTTCAATGCGATGATCCTCTCCTTGCCTGAAATAGAGCCTGCCATTGTAAGCGAACAGCACTTCAAAGGAGGCCGCTTTATGTTTTTTTCCGGCAAACACCTTACGCTTTACCACCACATTATCTGAGTTTTCGTTGAGTTGGTGAACCACCTCTTCCGCCTTGATCTGGAGTTCATCATTCAACTCCAGAAACCCCGTCATGGCACGGCGGTTCATGTCAATATTTTTATAAACTACCGAAAACCGTTTGGCCGTAAAATCAATTCCCTTCTGCTTTTTCTTACCCCCTTTTTTCTGCTCATATTTTTTCAGCTTATCCTTTAAAAGCTCAATCTCATAGGTTTTTTCCTTTTGGAGATCCACGTTTTCAGTGAGTCGGTTCTCCAGAGACACGATTTCATCAAACATCTCCTCTTCGGTGATGGTGGCCTTTTTCTGGGCATCCTGGTAGGTTTCCCTCAGATCCGTCATTTTTTGCAAAAGACGAACCCGCTCTTTTTTCAGGACTCCCAGGCTTTTTTTATGGGATTTTTCATCCACCAACAACGCGGTAAACCGTTTTTTCTTCTCTTTATTTTCCTGGATGGATTTTCCCATGCCCCGGCGGTAATAAATCCAGAAAATCCCCATGGCAATACTGACGTAAAACGCCAAAATAAGATTGGCACCCAGGGTACCGTGGCGCAATCTCACAGTGACTTTAACCGTGAGTCCCTGTTGTAGAATGGTATAGTTATGCCGTGCAATGCCAAGGAAGACCTTGTCATTGATGATGTCCATGCCCTCGGAATTTATTTCCGGAAAAAAAGGATATAAAATATCGCCTTCATTGGCAAATACAAGAATGTCCAGCTGCAACCCAAACCGTTTGACCCACACATCTGATTCAAGGAAACGATTGATATTCTTTTCAATGGATTCACTGACCCCCATGGATCCGTTGATCAATAACTGGGTATCCCCCAGCACACGATGCTCAATCTCCTGCTGATACCTTCCCACGCAACTTCTCTCAATAAGGGAAATGGTTCCCGTATAAAACACCGGTGTCAATAAAATACAAAGGGCAACAATTCTGATAGGAAAATATTTCATGTCAAGCGTTTATACTCCTGATAAGTTCCCGATAATGTCTCTTCCAATACCATGGTATTCAAATCCATGCTCCTTAACCTCTCCTGGATCGTATAAATTTCGGCCATCAAAGAGAATCTGTTGTCTCATCACCTTGGCCATGGCCTGGAATGCCGGTTGTCTAAATGCCTTCCACTCTGTCACCAACACCAGTGCATCCACATCAACCAGGGCGTCATAGGCGGTGTCAAACAACCGCACCTTATTTTCCTCAAAAAAAGCGACGGGGAATTCCCCCTTGGCCTGGCTCATGGCCACAGGATCATAGGCATGAACCCTTGCCCCGGCTGCCACCAACTGATGAATCAGCACAACGGCCGGGGCTTCTCTCATGTCGTCGGTGCCCGGCTTAAAGGAGAGCCCCCAGATACAAAAATTTTTTCCGGACAGGTCATTGCCAAACCGGGCTTTAATTTTGTTTCCCAGAATTTCTTTTTGGAGGCTGTTCCTGTGGGCCACAGATGCCAGCAAATGGGGTTCCACCCCCACATCCCGGCTGGTGCGAATTAACGCGGTGACATCCTTGGGAAAACAGGAACCCCCATACCCGCATCCGGGATAAATAAAGGAATACCCGATGCGCTGGTCTGATCCAATGCCCTTTCTTACATTTTCGACATCCACCCCCAGACGTTCACAAATGGTGGCCATTTCATTCATAAATGAAATTTTGGTGGCCAGCATGGAGTTGGCTGCATATTTGGTCATCTCGGCATCCCGGACATTCATGGTAATCAGTTTGTCCCGGTTTCTGGAAAAAGGCGCATAGAGCCGTTTCATCCGTTTAATGGCCCGCTGGCTGTCACATCCAATAATGATGCGGTCCGGACTCAAAAAATCATTGACAGCTGCCCCTTCTTTTAAAAATTCAGGGTTGCTCACCACATCAAACTCAAGGTCACTGCCCCGTTGATCCAGGGATTCCTGGATCGCCTTTTGAACCTTGTCAGCCGTTCCCACCGGCACCGTTGACTTATCCACAATGACGCTGTATTGGTTGATCACCCGACCAATATCCCGGGCCACCTGGAGCACATATTTTAAATCAGCAGAGCCGTCTTCATCTGGAGGCGTACCAACGGCAATAAAAAAAATATCACAGTTCTGTGCTGCTGATTCAAGGGAGGTGGTGAATCGCAGCAATCCCTCCCTGTGATTTTCAATGACCAGAGCTTCCAACCCCGGTTCATAAATGGGTAAAATGCCCTTTTTAAGGTTTTTAATTTTTTGTTCATCCACATCCACACAGGTAACGGTACTGCCCATTTCGGAAAAACATGCGCCGGTGACAAGGCCCACGTATCCGGTTCCCACTATGGTTATATTCATAATTTATTTTTCCCTATTCGCTTATTTTTTTATTTAAGATATTCCATGTACCAGGCAGATGCCTGATCCATGCCCTGGGTCACGGAAAACTGTGGCGCATATCCCAAATGTTCCACCGCACTGGAGATATCTGCCAGGGAGTGACGTACATCACCAGCACGAAAGTCCCGGAATTCCGGTTCTGCATTCAGAGCCTGGGGAACTTTTTGTCCCACCCGTTCCTGAATCAGGGAAAAAAGTTCCAGCAATGTGGTGCGTTGTCCAAAAGCCACGTTGTACACCCGGTTTATAGCATCTTCATCCACCACCATGGCCGCCAGGATATTGGCCTGTACACAATTGTCAATATAACAAAAATCCCGGCTGGTTTCACCATCCCCGTTGATGTACACGGTGTTATCGTTTATCAAAGCTGAAAACCAGAGAGGAATCACAGCAGCATAGGCCCCATGGGGGTCTTGACGCCTCCCAAACACATTAAAATAACGAAGCCCCACCGTGTCAAGGCCATAGGTTCTATGGAAAACATCGGCATAGAGTTCATTGACGTACTTGGTCACCGCATAGGGAGACAAGGGGTTTCCGATCACCGTTTCGGTTTTGGGAAGCCCCGGGTGATCCCCATAGGTGGAGCTGGAAGCAGCATAAACAAAGCGTTTCACCCCGGCATCCCGGGCTGCCACCAGCATATTGAGATGTCCGGTAATATTATTGTCATGGGTTAAGAGCGGATCTGCCACGGAACGGGGCACAGACCCCAGGGCTGCCTGATGAAGTATCTTGTCCTGGCCAGCACAGGCCCGGGCACAGGTATCTGTATCCCTAATATCCCCTTTAATGAGTGAAAAACGCTGCCATTGGGCCGGGGTTACAGCTCTCTGCACCTGATCCAGATTATGCTCAAATCCCGTGGAAAAATTATCCAGGCCTGTAACCTCCTGATCTAAGCCCAATAAGGTTTCCACCAGGTTGGAACCAATAAAACCAGCAGCCCCGGTAATCAGCCAGCGACAGGTCTTTTTCTTCAATATCTGTTTTATTTCATCATATTTCATATTTTTTTCCATTTATGAGGTTATCTTTTATGGGCCAGCGCTTTAAACCGTCGGGTAATCATCTCAATGATTTCTTCTGCACTGTTTTCAATGGGTTTATTGCTCACATCCACCATGGAGTACCCATGAGTGATGTAATGCCTTCGGGCCAAATTAATCTCCTTTTCAATATCCTCCCGGGAAACATAGGCATAGATATCCCGGGTGCCAAGGGTGTCCTGGCGCATTCTCCGGTGGGCGATGAGCTGCTCCACGTTAATGTTCAGGGCAATAATCCGCCTGCGATCAATTTGTTTGAGTACTTCAGGCATGGGAACCCCAATAACCAGGGGCACATTGGCGGTTTTCCAGCCAAGAACGGCCAGATACATGGACAAGGGCGTTTTCCCGGCCCGGGAAAGCCCCACGAGCACAATTTCAGCTTTATCAAGATGCTCGGGGTTTACGCCATCATCATGGGCCAGGGCAAACTCAATGGCCGACACCTGATCCAAATCCACCTTATGGATTTTCCGATAGAGGCCGGGTTGCTCAATGGGATCACTGTCCAGGAAACTGCTCACCCGGGACAACACTGGCCCCATGAGATCAATGGTTACAACCCCTTTTTCCATTCCCCTGCGGGTCATATATTTTCTAAGTTCGGTGTTCACCATGGTGTGAACAATCATGCTTTCCGTATTTGCGGCCTTTTCCACCAGATCATCCACCTGGGATCTTGAACGAATCTGGGGCACTTTGACAACGGTGATGTCATTGGCAGGAAACTGAACAAGGGCACTCTGTGCAAGGTGATAGGCATTTATCCCTTCACCGCAAGAGGCAATATAGATCATGTGAAAATTTTTATTCACATCTTTTTGTGTCAGGCTCACTTTTTGTCCTTTAAAAAAACAACAGATTAAACTATTATACTTGCCCATTCTATATGTTATGGCAACAAAATGAAACACCAGTAACCAGTGTATATACCAAGAAAAGGGCACTGTCAAAAACTAAAACGCCCGTGGCTCTGACCTTAACCGCTTTGCAAGTGGTGGCAGAATTGCGTTATGCCACTTTTATTGGTTTCTATTTTACAGATACAATCTGTGAACCTGAGCCCAATGACAACACCTCCTGAGCTAAAAACTCAGGAGTTTTCTTGCCTATTTTTTATAACTGCCACGGGCAGACCAGACCGTATTCTGGCCCCAATCTACCCACAACGAAGCATGAAAAAATGTTAGACACATCTACTCTTTCATATAAAAAAATCGACATACAAGGAACCCCATCCATGAAACAGAATACAGCAGCGCACTACGCATTAAAACACACCGAACAATCCATTTTGCCTGAGATTGCACATGCCTTGGAAAAAAAAGCTGTTGAAGGACGAATCTCCTGCGCTGCCATCCATGCCATTGCCCGCTCATTTCATATGCCACCATGGGAGGTGGGAGTACAGGCAGATCTCATTGAACTGCGGCTCACCCTATGCATCCTGGGACTGTTTGGCCATGAACATGAAAATCAAGGGAACCGAAAAAATCTTGATTTTCAAGTACATCTTTCTTCAGAATTAAAAGAGGCGCTTCTTAAACAGACAAAGGACAATAGAGTTAGCTGTATTGAATGCTGGGACATTGCCAGACAACTCACGCTCAAACCCTCCCATGTCTCTTCTGCCTGTGAAAAAATGGGTATTAAAATAAAACCCTGTCAAATAGGTGCTTTTTAATCATTGCTGCTTGATTCCAAGTTCGCTCACCCCCAATTGACTGACCTTGGGATCAATAACTCAAATTCATTTATCAGCACTTTTCAAATGGCTTATCTGAGTCGCATCAAAGTTTAAATTGTATCCTATTTAAATTCCAGGGTGGATTTTGATGATATCAATGAGTGATTTTTTAACCCATTGTTTTTATTAATACTAAAAATCTATTTTTCCATATCAAACAATGTTTACCATAAAATTTAAACAGGATACTTTAAATTCTTGTATTTGGCGACCGCCCTACTCCGGCTCTTTTTTTTCTGTTTCCTGATCTTGGCCCTACGGATATCCTGAACTGTAGGGGCACCTGTTTGGTATTTTTCCACCGCTTCCACCAGACGTCTCATGGCAAGAAAACGATTCAGAGCCTGGGAGCGAGTTTTTCCACATTTTACAGTAATCCCAGTGGGAAGATACCGCAAAAACACAGCAGAACTGGTTTTATTGACCTTTTGGCCGCCACGGCCCGATGATTTAATGAACCTTTCCTGGATCTCTTCTTCTTTGATACCCAGTCGAACCATTCTGGCATTTAACGCGTCTATCTTTTCCTGTCCGGGCCCCATGCATTCCTCCTGGTAAATATTTTTCACATTCTCATTGACACTATCCCCATCCAGACGTATCCATATTGAGAAATCTGCAAATCAGCATTCTTGATTTTCTATTTTACACTTGTTGGCATAATAATCCCATTGTTCGGGCTCATTTACCGACTACCTGTCTAAAGCGGGACAATTTGCAGTCTTGAGGTATCTGAAATAATACATTTTGTAAGTCCCTGATTTTAAAAAATGTCGCTGAAATGTTAGTTGGTAGCCCATTTCCCTCAAGAGTGCAAAGGGCTTCCTGAGTGATCTGAAGGATGCCCAAAAATTATGATTTTAACTCAACTTAATTATTTTGCATAGCCCCGGAAAAATCAGCCAGCAATGTTATCTGGATTCATATTTTTATGGCAAGGTATAAAATGCCGTTGAGAACAATCTCATGAGTCGCAAGTTTTCATTTTTTATACGGCATGTGCTGTTTTATTTTTCCATTATGGACATCATGTGGTGGCAAATCAAAGGACTATGACTGACCAGAAACAACATTTAAAGGAGCAAAGGCAATAACATGGCACCTTCAGACACCACTTCCCCCAAAAAGTACACCTGCAATGAATACAGAGAAGAGATGATCTTGGCAGCACTTCAACGGCAACTTGCAAAACCAAATCTGTCTCCGGAAATAAAAAAACAACTCGTCACCGACATTGAAAAACTTGAAATTACCATGGGACTGAACTGAAACGTCGTACAGACATGTCTTCACCAACCATAATGTATTGGCAGAAATGGATATTGACTTTCACGGAAAGAAGGGTTATATTAGTCTATTATTAAATTCCACAGGAAAAATTGATCAACCCATGGGATGAAATAATATGATCTTTTAAAATTTGGGGGCGTAAAGGCTTCGACGGAAATTTTGAGGCTTTTGGTTGCATGCCGAGCGTTCTGCCAACTCGTAAAATTGGTGGAAAAAAAAGTAATTGCAGACGATTATAATTACGCTGTAGCTGCCTAAAGGTAGCTTCCGTCCAGTCGAGATTCCTCCCGCAGGTTTCGATAATGGGCGTCGACTATGTGGGCCAGCTAAATATGTGTGTCTGACTCATATTTGGTTAAATTTATCAGACTATGCTGCAAGGTATCCCTCCTGGAGGAGACCTATTAGCTAAACTCAAAGTTCAGGATAAGCATGTAGAAGCCACTGCTGATTGTTTTCGGACGCGGGTTCAATTCCCGCCGCCTCCACCATCATCTTTCTTTATTGACGAGGGTCTCAGCGTTTTTAACCCCTTGAAAAGGTGCTGCCTAAATGCTGCTTTTTAGGCTTCCTTTTTTCATCATTTCTTGACCCGAACAGACTGTTTCTTCCCCTTTACAATTCGGATCATTTCAAAAGCCGTATCATCTTCGTATTGACAATACCGGTCAAATGCTTTGTTTGTTTCGTGCGCTGATGCCTTTCTGGCATTTGCCGTACCTGCACGACGGGCTATTTCTGTTGTTGTGGTGTGCCGGGTACCCCCATATAAATCAAGACCATCAATACCAAGTGCCCTGCATGCATCATCCCACCGGCTCTTTAAATATTTTGGGCCAAAAGGTTGATCTGGTTTTACGCTCTGGACTCCGCCATGGTGACAGAAAAACAAAACACCGGCTAAAGCGAGGTGCCTGTCCTTCAGCTCTGCAATAATTTCAATGTGATGATCAAGAAGTCGGGTTTTCTTCAACTTATTTTTCCGCTTGGTGGGATAATGAAAAGTTAACTCCCCATGTACCACGTCCACATCAGCCTCACTCAATTTCAACAAATCCCCAGGTCTTAAATTAACGTATGATGCCAGTAAATCAATCCCCAGCCATACCTTTGAATTCAAATCATAAGTACCCGAGTATATATTCCTCAAAATAAAATCCATAAATATCAACGGTATATCTCTGTGGAATACCGAAAAACATATGCATGGGTACTTAGGTCATGTCAAACACCTTTTGGATAATGGCCTCCTGGGTGTCCATATCGGTAATGGTACGGTACCCGAGTTCATACTTAATTTCAGGGAAAACCGGCATTTGAGCCAAATTGATAACTTGCCGTCGGAGTATCCACTTCCAAAAATCAGATATTCTCGACATGTAGTTTGCCCGGGTCTTTTCTGATATCCCTTCAATAGAGTAGAGGTAGTCCTCAATATCTGCCCCATTGATCTCCTTTACATTGCGGTCCCCAAAATAATCCTGGGCAACTTTTATGTGCCGCCTGGCCTCCTTGTAGCTTTTAAGGTGCTGCTTCCTTTTTAAATATTTTTTGGATAGATTAATAAAAGAATATGGCTTACTGGCCTGGTAATCCCTGGGGTCAAAGATCCCTTCACAGGTCTTGAACTAAAATGGATCCAGAGGTTTTTATTTGATGGTTACTTGATCCACTCTCCGAAAATGAGCATAAAAAAGGGCAGCCCTTTCAAGCCACCCTTAAATTCAATGAGGATATGATATTCGTATTATTTAGTTTTTATCTTTTTTGCTGATTGCAATAAATCTGCCCAATCGTCTGGAATCTTTTTTTCACTAAAAGGGATCTAAAAACTTCATAAACATCACTCTTTGAACCATTTTTACGAAGAGTGGTTTCATCATTAAACCAAGCAAAGATTATACATTTAAAAGGGCTTGAATCATGGCTCTGGGTGTAATTTGAATGAAACCGAAAAAACATTCGATATCTGGGAGGCATTTGATGCTTTACCCGTCTCCAATGACTATATTTTTTCCCAATGGTATTGCCGAGTCTAAAATTTTTATGCCCAGGATCTGATGGGACATTTTCTTTAATTGCTTTTTGAATTGACGCTAAGAGTTTCGTTCGGGGATGTACTCTATATGCTTCAGGATGCTTTTTGCTAAGACTGAAAACGGATTTAACCAAGTCACCGTACAGTTTGTTAAAAATATCTGTAGCACGAATCTTCCACCCTTTAAGTCTCAATATCGACCCCGATTACTAACTCTTCGGCCAGGGCAAACATATCAGCATCTAATTCCTCAATCACGTCAGGATTACTATTTATATGGGTGTCCATGCAGTCCATAAAAGTAGATAGATGGAAATCATCATCTTCTGGAAAAGAAGTGGCCAACAAATGATCTTTTCCAGTCAATTTGAACCAATCCTTTACGTATTGGTCAAACTCATCTTCCCGATCCAAATAAAAGACACAACGGATTAGTTTATCAAGAGTATCAATGTCTTTTCCATCAGTTTCTTCGTAATATGGCAAAAGATATTTATACGCTTCAGCAAACAGATGACAATTTAATAGAGATGTGCCGTACAATTCTTTTTGTCTTGGAGAATTTTCATAATGCAACGCATTTTTGTGATTTATATGCATATCTGCAACATTGTTTCTTAAACAGGAAACCACTCCCAACAATGCAAATGCCTCTGCCGGTGAATCATCTTTCATCCTTTGTGCTTCAGTTTGGATCCTATTTAATAAGAATACGTTGACATCCTTGGGGGGGATCATGCCATTCAATATTTCCAAAAATTCATCATATTTTCTTTTCGGATTTGGAATCATGGCTTTTTATTTTCTCCGTGTTATATAGTTCTACAGAATGTAATGTGTTTTAGTCACACATTATTAATATTTTGTCAATCCTTTCATTCTCTAAGAAACATGGGCTTCAGCACATCAGTCTCACTACGTCGAATCGTTTAGGTTTCTGGAAGTCTGACTTGTTCAAAGTCTTCCTGACTTGGCCTCGGCAAAAGCCGTTGATGAGCCAACGGGGGATGGAGTTCCCGCGCCCCTGGCTCCGGAAACACGGTGAATCTCTCTGTCTATCATATAACATACATGGCTGTAACCACCAGCCACAACGAAAAACGAAAGTCCTTTAATTTTAGCATGTTGCTGAGACTTTCATATAAACCCATTGATTTCATTAAGCCACCTTAACCTGACAAAATAACCGTCGTCACCGGCCAAGGTAATTGTTGCACAATACGAATTCATTTGAATTTTGCTTTTTTCATAAAAAGACCTTATAATCAAGTATATTGATTTTGTTAAAATGGAAACTTTAGGAGGACTGGATAAGGTGCTGCCAAAATGCTGGCCAGCACCACAAGTATTTGAATTAACAAGGTAAAATAGTGCTGCTTCGGGTTCAATTCCCGCCGCCGCCACCATCTCTACTCTATAAATTCAATAACTTATCCTTTTTTTACCCCCCTAAAAAATTTATCAGATGTTTATCAGACTGCATTTGTGCAACCTGACGTGTTGCGCTGATGGCATCCTGGTGATCTGGAAGAAAATATCTTTCAAACGCATCTGAAGTATGACCGGTGACATTGTGCTTAATCTGCTCCGGTGACATGAGCTTGCCCAAGGCAGTAACAGTGGCGTGTTTTGTACCCGGGTAAACAAACAATCCACCCATCATTCAAATTAATATACCCCTCTTTCACGTTCAACATTTCCCCAGGTCGAACCCGTGGGTAGATGGATAGCAGTTTGACCCCCAACCATATTCTTGGATTAATGCCCCAAGAAATCCGGTGCAGCTCCTCAAGTATCCCTTGTTGGTCTGATACTGAAACCACGGTCTTTATTTTCATCTTGACTTGAATATCCGGGAACTCTGGCATTTCCAACTTTGATCTTCGTTTTTCACGTCGAACCACCCATGTTCAAAAGCCATAAAGAACGGCTTTCCAACTGGATAAGCTCTTTTTACCAACCCCATGATCCATGGAAAAGAAGTCATCAATCTCACCTTCTGCAATTTCCTTTATCTGCATGTAGTCCCATAATTCACCAGCTAGCCCCAATACCCTTTCAATATGGCGTATCTATTTTTTACTGATATCCTGCCTCTTTTTAAACCGGAATTTGCCGACAAGATCCTATCTGGTGATAAGAGGTATGAATTCAGAAAAGTACTATTCAAAAGAAACGTGGACACCATTGTTATCTATGCCACCATGCCCGTTGGAAAGATAATTGGAGAGTTCAAGGTTGAAGATATCCTCCAGGACAAACCGGCCTCATTGTGGGACAGGACAAAAGAATATTCGGGCATTACCCAGGGCTTTTTTAATCAATACTTGGCATCCTTCAAAACTACTTTACACTTTTTTAGTGCATTTCCCATTTGCAGGGCTTTTTCCAAAAAGACTGTAAGGTACTTTGGGGCTCATATGAAGGATGCCCAATACTTCAAGGGAAAATCAAAGGCCTTTGCCATCCAGGTCAAAAACCCATCCAGGTACCGGGAACCCTTTGATTTGAAAAAACTTCTTCACCATGGGATCCCACCTCAATCTTTCTGTTACCTTAGCTGAAGGAAAGTCCGCAAGCACACCACAAACAAAAAATCCGACTGATTCAGTCGGATTTTTTCCTGGCATGCACCAAAGTGGGCAAGTGCAGGGTCGGCACACCCCGCCACCTCATCAACGGCATCTGCCGAAGGGTGGATTAGCCATGAACCACTTGCCTGGAAAAATTTTAATCAGGCCAATTTATCAGATACAATGCCAGGAGCACAGCTTGATTCAACATGGTGGACTTCTCTTGGTCACCTTCTCCGAACAGTTCAGCAATACATTGATTTAAGCTTTTGTGGTGCATGAATGATCTTCAACTTCGTTTGTGGATCATAAATCCAAAAATATGATCCACAAATAGATTAGAGGTTCATACATGATCCTCAAAATATATCTCTACTACACCAAATCTTAAATCTATCGGGGGATAACGCAACTGAAAAACACCTGAGATTCAAAGGTTTATTTCACGCATAACCCCGAGGAATTTATGATTAGGTGTACTAGTGCATGGTCAAGGCTAAGGGACTTCAGCATAATCAAACTACCCGCTTTCAAATTTAATGCTCAGTATTTACAGCATATTTTAAGTGAAGATGGGTAGGTTATTTGTCATGAACTCCCTAAAGACACCCTGTGTGTTCTTTTGCCTATGATTCCACGTTTCGATCATTTTTATAACAGCCTTAATTAATATGAAATAACACCTTGTCTTTTCCAACACCTTCGCCAATTTTATTTTAGCTTAAATATCAATCTATATATTGCAATTTTATTACCAAACTGGCACAACCTATGGTATTTTGATTAATAAATTTCAAATCGTTTTTGAATTTGGCGAAGGTATTGTTTTCAATGGTCAATTTTTTAGTATTAACAAATTCAATACGCTATAAAAAAATAAGGTAAGTTCTCAATAAATCCGGGCATTCAGGCCATTCTTTTGAATGGCACCCAGCGCTTAAAGGGTAAGCAGGCTTTATCCTCCCCGAGTTATTGAGGTCTTACAAAATAAGCGAATAGAGGGTATAATTAGTGCTAATTTAGCTCATAAAAATTAATTGTCATACGGATTTAACTAAAAATGTCGCTGTAGTGATAAGGAAACAGAATGATTAAATTTATTTTTAGATATTTGTGCATCAGCCTTGTCGTTAATATTTTTCTATTTACCCATGTAAATGCAGACCAGCCATCACTAAAAAATTATTCCTCATTTGTAAGCACAGGCAGCTCAGCTACAAAGATAATCGGTGGCACCAAAGTTGACAGCGGAAAATATCCCTGGGTGACTGCTTTGATTTACAGTGGCGAAAATGCATATGACGGTCAATTTTGCGGTGGCTCACTCATTGCACCTCAATGGGTAGTCACAGCAGCTCACTGCGTTGATGGTCTTTATGTGGGAGATTTTGAGGTACTCATCGGACAGAATCAGTTAACCGGATCAGACGGGGAGCGAATCGTTGTAGACCAGATTTTACCCTTCCCCGGATATGATTACTCGAATCAGTTTGGAGACATTGCTTTGTTGCATTTAGTTGAGCCTTCCATTCAGGAACCGATAGGTATAGTTTCTATAACAGACCTTCCTTTGTTCATGCCGTTTGAAGCAGCCACTATTATTGGATGGGGAAATATGTCCAGCTCTGGTTACAATTACCCTGACAATTTGATGGAAGCCGAAGTCATGATGCTGCCTTTTGGGTTCGGGAAACTCGCATATGATGACGAATTTATACCACCAGCCATGCTTGTTGCCGGATATCCCAGGGGCGGTATTGATACATGTGATGGTGATTCTGGCGGACCTCTGGTTGTTTACAGCGATAATGAGAACAACTGGTTGCTGTTAGGCATTACCAGCTGGGGAATCGGCTGCGCCATGCCCAGAGCACCCGGGGTGTATACCAACGTCCTGATATTCAGTCGGTGGATCAATCGCTTCCTGACAGAGGAATAGCTCATCTGCTGGCATCCTTCATATGCCCCCAAAAGTAGTTTACACTTTTTTGAAAGACACTCCCCCAAATGGGAGCCTTGCTCTGAAAAGCATAGAGTAGAAATGAAGGATGCCCATCTGCTTTATTTTTATTTAGGGGTTGGCATATGATGGGCCACTATACGAGAACTCAATACATATTGTTGTCTATTAGCTGTAATTACTGATTTTGTTTTTAAATAAAACTTGATAACCGTGTGAAAGAGGAAATGTGAAAAAAACAGAAGGAATGCTCCGGGAAAAACTGGAGCGGGAAATGCTTGAAAGACTTCAATTTGAATGGAAGAGAATTCTTTTCAATCTGAAATATACGGATCATGAACTGGCAAACAGACTGAAAATGCCTTCATTTGTGATCATGGACATGAAATCCTGCCTGGGACAATGGATGAATGATGTCCGTGAAATTCGGCTGAGCCGGAGTCTTTTGATGAATGGCCGATGGGACTCCATAGCTGAGGTGCTGCGACATGAGGTGGCCCACCAGATGGCTGCCACATTTCCTGAAGAACAAGTCCAATCCCCCCACGGAGAAATTTTCCAGATGTGTTGCAGAAAAATACAGGCCAATCCCCGGGCCTCTGGCAGTTATCGCAGCCTGGAAGAGAGGGTGTGGGAAGATGAAAATGCCCAGAATGAGCCGGATAAAATCATGGGCAAAGTAAAAAAACTTATGGGACTTGCTGCGTCAAAAAACAGATTTGAAGCAGAATCCGCCGCTGCCAAGGCCAACCAGCTTATTTCCCAGTACAACATTGATATCATCCACCATGATAAACCAAGGGCTTTTGAATCCATTCTTATCACAGATCCCGTACTTAAACGAAGCCAGGCCGCAATTCTTGCTTCGGTGATTGTGGAAGACTTTTATTTTGTGCAAACCGTCTGGGTAAACTCATTCATAGTTCAGCGGGGCCGGGCTGGTTATGCACTGGAAATTACGGGGACGGTTACCAATATCAAGATTGCTGATTATGTATTTCATTATATTTTAAAATACGCAGAATCCCACTGGCAGGAATACAAAAAAAAACACCCTAACTGTCGGAGTAGATCTGGATACATGACGGGTGTGGTGGCGGGATTTAAGGAACAACTTGGATCACAGAAAAGGAATTTCATGGCCCGGGCCATGGGAAACCCGGAAACTGATGCCCATGACCTGGGCGCACTTGTTGCCGTGGAAGACAAGCGGTTACAACACCATTTTCACATGCGTCATCCCAGGATCAGTATGACATCCATGTCCCACAGCAGCTCCAGCCGTTCGGCCTATGAATCTGGGAAAGAACAAGGGCGACATCTTAATGTCTCCAAGGCAATCACCTCTAATGGAGGAAACACGGGCCGGTTGATTACACATTAGTCAGTCTCTTCAACCACTCTATTTTCCAGGTAGCCCATGCCGGTTATGGAGGTTTCAAGAACATCACCAGACCTGAGAAACACTTGAGGTTTTCTGGTAAAGCCCACCCCGCTGGGGGTGCCAGTGAGGATAACGGTGCCTGGCAGCAGTGTGGTACTCTCTGATAGATAAGATATAATTTCGCCAATGGAAAAAATCATATCCGAGGTGGAACTTTCCTGCATTAATTTTCCATTTAAACGACATTCAACGGTCAGGGACTGGGGATTGGTGATTTCATCCGCCGTCACCAGAGTAGGTCCCATGGGGCAGAAGGTGTCAAAACTTTTCCCCCTGATCCACTGACCCCCACCGGCATGCTTTTGCCATCGCCGGGCAGAGATATCATTGGCACATGAGTAGCCGAATATATACCCCATGGCCTCATCCGGAGTAACATTTTTACAAGTTTTACCAATAACCACAGCAAGTTCTGCCTCATAGTCCACCTGGGGAGGATCAATGCACGAGCGGGGGATGATAATACTTTCCCGGGGGCCGGTGATGGCCGCCGGATTTTTCATGAAAACCACAGGGTACTCAGGTATGGGCATGCCGGTCTCTTTGGCATGAAGTCTGTAGTTGAGTCCAATGCAGAAAATGGCAGTGGGTTGAACAGGAGGCAAAATTTTCTGGACAGCCGCCTTTTTATTGGTGGTGTCAAAGTCCTCAAAAATATTTCCTTTGATTATTCTGGCGGTATTTCCATCAAAGGCAAACCCCATATGGATCTTATCATCCATGTCCAAAAATCTGAGTACGTACATTTTCTGTCTCCCGACTGTTGTTTATTAAGGCACCGACGCCTGGTGGTGAAAATTTTTTGTCTATCCCTATACTACTGTTTGAAGGGTTTGTCATTTGAAATATTCAACCGTTAGTTTTTAAGTAGATAAACTAAGTCAAAACAAGTCGTGTATACATGAAAGTAAGCAAAAGTTATCCAGACTTTAAAATAGGTTTTAACTTTTTTTGTTTATTTGAAATAGGCGTTATTTCGGCATCCTTCATTCCTGCTTTACACTTTCATGAAGTAAATGCCCATTTTGCGCTGCTCGTCCTTAAAGAGTGTAAAGTACTTTTGATGTGATATGAATGATGCCGATATTTATGGGTTTTATTTTGAGGAATATATGCTCAGGTACTTAAACAAAAAACACTTGATCATAGAATATCAAAAAACAAAGGCAGTCTAAAGCTGGCATCTAAAGCTGACATTGACCAGAAAAAACAAAGGTGGCAGGCCCTGTCTTGTGGATATGGTTTGTCTTTTTATCCCAGCGGATATTGAGATCACCACCCGCCAGATGCACCATGACCTCCGGGTCTGTTTTACCGTTTAAGTGCGATGCCACCACAGCGGCACAGGCACCGGTACCACAGGCCAGGGTTTCACCCGCTCCCCGCTCCCACACCCGCATATTAATTTCATGGGTATTCACAATTTCAATGAACTCCACATTGGTTTTTTCAGGAAACCGGGGATGGGTTTCAATGGGAGGACCTTCTTTTCCAACATCCACAGCTTTGACGTCCGGTACAAAAACTACGGCATGGGGGTTGCCCATGGAAATGGGGGTGAGAAAAACCGTGTCATTTCCCACGGTGAGGGGGTGGCTGACAGAATCTGGCAGCGCCCCTTTAAAAGGGACTTTCTCTGGAAGCAAAATAGGTTCTCCCATGTCCACCCGAACGGCGGTGACACGGCTTTCCCTGTCAAGAAGCACTTCTGGCGTTACCCGTCCGGCAAGGGTTTGCACATGAAATCGAGGTTGGGTTATAATTCCGGTTTCAAAAAGTAACTTTGCAAAGCAGCGCATGCCATTGCCACACATCTGGGCCTCGGAGCCATCGGTGTTAAAAATACGAAATCGAATATCTTCGGTGCAGGAGTTGAGAATCAGAATGAGACCGTCTGCTCCAATACCAAAATTGCGAGAGCAGAGTCTGCTGGCAATGTCGGGGTAATTATGGTGCTGGTTTATGGCACCGGTTCTGTCATCCATGAGGATAAAATCATTCCCCAACCCCTCCATTTTGGAAAAGGTTACGTCCATGTTAAAAATCCTTTTTCATTTTTTTATAACTGCCACGGGCAGACCGTATTCTGGCCCTGGCCTGCCCACAACGAAGCATGAAAGAATGTTAGACATGCCTACTCTTTCTTATATAAACGGTCATGTCCTGTAGGACACAACGAATATTGGGTCGTAGACGCGGAGCCAAATGATAT